>CAJYKO010000428.1 GCA_913775215.1 uncultured Devosia sp.
TTCGAACTGGTTCGATGCGGCCTTGGTCGTTGGCGCACTGATCGTCTGCGCGCCGGTCATGCTGCTGTCGGCGCGCGGGCTTGATGCTTTTGCCTTTGGCGACAAGGCGGCGGCAAGTCTTGGGGTGGATGTGGCGCGGCTGCGTTGGGTGCTGCTGCTGGCTTCGGCGCTGCTGACGGGGATAATGGTGGCTATTGGCGGTGCCATCGGCTTTGTCGGTCTCGTCGTGCCACATGTCGTGCGCTTGGCGATGGGGTCGGGACATCGACGCCTGTTGCCGACGTCGATGCTGGTGGGCGCGATCTTTATGCTCTGGGCCGATACTATGGCACGCACGGTGTTTGATCCGCGGGAACTGCCCGTTGGGATCGTCACCGCGCTTGTCGGGGCGCCGGCTTTTCTTCTCGTTCTCATGCGCTTCCGGCGGATTACATGAGCGGGCGCTTGATCGTTTCCGGCCTGTCCGTCGCGCTTGGCGGCAAGACCATTGTCGAGGGGGCAAGCTTTTCTGCGCCGCAGGGCAAGGTGACAGGGCTGATCGGACCAAATGGGGCGGGCAAGTCGACGCTGATCGGAGCCTTTGCGGGCTTGCATAGGCCGGAGCGCGGCTCGCTGCAGTTCGGCGAGCAGGACCTCCTAGCCATCGGGCGGCGCGAGCGCGCGCGGCTTTGCGCTTTTGTAGAGCAATCCGCACAAACCGACGAGCGACTAAGCCTCGCCGAAGTCGTTGCCCTCGGGCGCATTCCGCATGCGAATATGTTTGCGGCCGACACTCTCGAGGATGCAGAAATCGTCAAGCACGCCATTGCCGAGGTTGGTCTTGCGGCATTCTCCACACGGCAATTCAACACGCTTTCGGGCGGTGAGCAGCAGCGCGGGCAGATCGCACGTGCCTTGGCGCAAGGGCCGCAGCTTTTTCTTCTCGATGAGCCAACGAGCCATCTCGATATCCGCGCGCAGATCGAAGTTTTGGCCCTGCTGCGCCGTCTCGCCGCAGCGGAAAGGACCGTGCTGTTGGCCCTCCACGATCTCAATCTCGCTTTGCAATATTGCGACTGGTTGGTCGCGATGGAAGCCGGGAGAGTTGTGGCCGAGGGAGAGCCGGCAGATGTCCTCAAGCCGGATCTGATCGCGCAACTTTATGGTGTCGTTACAGAAATCGTCCATACCCCCACCAACCAAATTCTCGCTTATAAAGGGATAGTTTAGCTCGCAATTTACGATCTGTTCAGCATCGCAACAGCAGTGAAGATAGCGTTAGAGATCGGTAAGGCGAAAGCGCGTAGTGCTTGATCCGTAATTTTACGGATGTCGCGCCTTGTTTTCAGTTCTCGACTTCTTTTTCAAAGACCACGATTTTCTCTATGTCGGCATGGCTGCAGCCGTCTGCATGCTGTCCGCCTATGCCTGTATGAGCCTCTTGCGGCACGCGATGGGCATGAGGGGGCGACAGCGGACCATCTGGCTGACGGTTTCGGCGCTGTCAGTGGGCCTAGGCATCTGGTCGACCCATTTCGTGGCGATGCTGGCCTTCCGCGCGGGCTTTCCGCTGCAATACGACATCGTCCTGACCGGCGTCTCATTGCTGATCGCAATTGTTCTTTGTGGCGCCGGGCTTACCGTCGCTGTTCGCGCCGAGGCGCTATCGGACCGGTTTCTTGGCGGTGCGTTGGTGGGGGCGGGTATCTCGGCGATGCACTATGTTGGTATCGCTGCGCTTCTTGTCGAAGGCAGGCCTGTGTGGAGCGATGGGCTGGTGGCAGCTTCCATTGTTGCCGGTATCATCCTTTCGGGCTTGGCGGTGGTTACCGCCATGGGCGCTAGCCGTTGGCGACTTTTCGCCGGGGCAGGACTTTTGACCCTTGCGATTTGTGCAATGCATTTCACCGCCATGGGCGCGGCCGATTTCAGCAATTGCCTGCCGTTGGTGCATGACGGTTTCGATATCGATTGGCAGATGATGTCGCTGATCGTGACTGCTATCACCCTGTTCATTCTGACGGCGGTGCTCGGCAGTATTGTGCTTGATGAAGCCGACCGACGCAGAACTGCGCGCGAAATGGCGCGCGAGCAACTGGATGCTGATCGCATTGCTTCGGTGACACAAAAGCTCGAACTGGCGCTGACCCATATGAGCCAGGCCATCGCGCTCTATTCAGCGGATGGCAGAATCCTCCTCCACAATGAGCGCATGCTCGAACTCTTGGGATTGCCGCCGGGGACGTCGGCCGTGGGGCTTTCGATCGAAGAATTGGCAATGATGTCCTATGGCCACAATCCCGACGATGCTCTAGGCGTGGTTGGGGTCGAGCGGATCGTGCGTGAACATCGGGAATTGGCCAGGCGTGGCGGCGAGATGGTGAACGCGATCGGCGACCGCTTCATGCGCGTGCAGCACAACCCGATCGGCGATGGCCGCTGGGTGACGATGATGGAAGACATCTCCGAGAGCAAGCGCAACGAAGCGGCGATTGCCCATCTTGCCATGCATGACACCCTGACCGGCCTGCCCAACCGGGCCCAGTTCGATCAACTTTTCGAGCGGGCGCTGAGTGAAGCTGAGGAAAAGTCCCAGCATGTCGGCGTCGTCGCCATGGACCTCGACCGATTCAAGGAAATCAACGATAGTTATGGCCACGCGACAGGCGACCAAGTGCTGCGGAGTTTGGCCAACGGACTTACCGCGGCGCTGAAGCCGGGCGAGGTCGTGGCACGGCTAGGTGGCGACGAGTTTGCCGCCTTCAAGCCGTTCGCGAACATCGAGGCCTTGCGTGAATTCCTTGAGCGCATCGAGGGCGTGCTGTTCGGCAATGTGCAGCATCATGACGTCCTGATCGCAACCGGCGGCAGCATCGGCGTTGCGACCTATCCCGAGGATGGCAAGGAGCCGTCAAAGCTCCTGAGCAATGCCGATCTGGCCATGTATCGGGCCAAAGCGGATTTCGAGGCCCATATCTGCTATTATGAAGCGGCAATGGACGAGAGCGCGCGTCGCCGTCGTACCATGATCAAGGACTTGTGGCATGCCTTGGAGCATGACGGGTTCGAACTGGCCTATCAGGTCCAGAAGTCGGTCGCGACCAATGAGATCACCGGCTACGAAGTGTTGCTCCGCTGGAACCGGCCGGGGCATGGGTGGGTATCACCAGCGGATTTCATTCCCGTCGCCGAGGAATGCGGCGCGATCAACGCTATCGGTGCCTGGGTATTGCGCACGGCGTGTCAGGAAGCGGCGGAATGGCCGAGCGGACACAAGATCGCGGTCAATGTCTCAGGCGTGCAACTCGCCCAACTCGACCTCGTCGATCTTGTTCAGATGGTGCTTTACCAGTCGGGTCTTGCGCCGGAGCGTCTGGAGTTGGAAGTCACTGAAACCGCGATCATCTCGGACAAGAAGCGTGCGCTGAATACGCTGCGGCAGATCCGGAAAATGGGCGTCTCCATCGCCATCGACGACTTTGGCACCGGCTATTCCTCGCTGGAAACGCTGCGCAGTTTTCCCTTCGATAAGATCAAGCTTGATCGCTCGTTCATGCAGGAGGTTGAAAACTCCGAGCAATCGAAAGCTATCGTGCGCGCTATCCTGGCGCTGGGCCGCAGCCTCTCGGTGCCGGTTCTGGCCGAAGGGGTCGAGACGATCGAGCAGCTCAACGTGCTCCGGCATGAGGGCTGCAACGAGGCGCAGGGCTTTTTCCTCGGGCGGCCGGGGCGGATGTCCTGGGACAAGGAGCCAGTTGGCCTCGTTATGGCATAAAAAGGGGCACCGAAGCGCCCCTTTCCGCTTGTGCTGATGGGAGGTCAGAACGGGCTGTCGGGGAAGTAGAACTGCTCGGCATTGTCCTTGGTGACGAGCGGCGCACCCAGAATATATTCGCCCTGCACCGGGCCGTTGGATGTGAAGTTGGCAACGGTCACGTCCATCGCGGTCGCGATCATTGCGGGGGGATAGAGTACGTCGACGGGGATCAGTTCGTCGCCGTCCATGATGCCCTTGATGACATCCTTCATGCCGGCGCCGCCGACGATGAACATATCACCTTCGCGACCGGCCTGACGCACGGCTTCGACAACGCCCATGGCGATATCGTCGTCCTGCGCCCAGACGCCATCGATATCAGGGAAGCGGGAGAGGAAGTCCTGCATGACTTCAAAGCCATCGTCACGGTTCCAGTTGGCAAACTGGTTGTCGAGGACGTTGATGCCCGAGCCTTCGATCCCCTTCATGAACGCATCAAAGCGTTCGGTATCGATGACGGTGGGGATGCCGCGAAGAATGACGATATTGTCGCCCTCGCCGAGACGGGTCTTGAAATATTCTGCGGAGACCGAACCCAGTTCGGTATTGTTGCCGGCGACGTAGACGTCCTGAATTGACGTATCCGGCAGGCCGCGGTCGACGACAGTGATGAAGGCGCCCGATTCCTTGGCCATGCGCACCGGCTCGACCAGCGGATCGGATTCAAAGGGTAGGACGACGAGCGCGTTGATTTGCTGTACGGAAACGAGGTCTTCGATATCGCCAGCCTGATCGGCCGGGCTATCGGCGGTCACGAGCGTGATGTCGATATTGGGATTGGCGGCTTCAATCCGCTTTTCGGCTTCCTGGGCGTGCCAGTTGAGGCCGCCGGCCCAACCGTGGGTCGCCGCCGGGATGGAGACGCCGATCTTGATCTTTTCCTGGGCGATGGCGGTGCTCGCAAGAGCGGTCGTGGCCGCCAATGCAAGGGTCAATGCCTTGATAGACATAAGTAGTCCTCCCTCTAGAGTGGCGCCTTTGGCGCCGGTTTTGCCCGGCCGGAACCGGGAATTCTGCTGTGTTTATTCGGCTTTCTTGCGCTTGGACGTCAGGCTGCCGCGCTGCAGATAGACTGCTGCGACGATGATGATGCCCTGCACGGCGCCATTGAGATAATTCGAGATGATATCGGTAAGGTTGAGGATATTGCCGATGGCGGTGAGGATCAGCGCACCGATGACGGTGCCGCCGATGCGCCCGAAACCGCCCTTGAGCACCGTGCCGCCGATGATCACGGCTGCGATGGCTTCGAGTTCCCAGAGGACGCCGGTCGCGGAGGATGCCGAGCCGAGGCGCGGCACATAGATAATAGTGGCGAGCGAAACGCAGAGGCCTTGCAGCACATAGGTCCAGGTGCGGATGCGATCGACCTTGATGGCGGAATAGCGCGCAACCTGCTCGTTCGAGCCGATGGCCATGCAATAGCGGCCAAAGGCGGTGCGGTTCATCAGGATCCAGCCGATGACAGCGACGATGATGAAGACCCAGACAGGGTAGGGTATGCGCAGGAAACTGTCATAATAGACCGGGCGATAGATCTCGCGGGCGCCATTGTTGAGCGAAAGCGTGCCGCCATCGGCGAAATAGGTGATGAGTGAGCGATAGATGCCCATGGTGCCGAGCGTGACGATGAAGGCTTCGATCTTGGCCTTGGTCGTCAGGAACCCGTTGATGAAGCCCGCACCAATGCCAAGGATCAGCGAGCAGCCGATACCTAGAAGAACGGTGGCGAGCGAAGCGCCCCAGCTATCGACGGCGGCATTCATGATCAGGATCATCATGCCGGCGATGAAGGCGGCCATGGAGCCCACCGACAAGTCGATGCCGCCGGCGGTGATCACGAAAGTTGCGCCCACCGCGATGATGCCGATGAAGGCCGAGCGGGTGAGGAGATTGGTGACATTGCCCTCGTTGAGGAAGGCCGGATTGAGGCTATAGCCGAGGATGATCAGAAGGACCAAGGCGAGCAGCGGCCCGGCGGTCTTGAGATCGATACGAAAGCCCTTGGGAGCCTTGTGAGCTTCAGGCACTGAGACGGTCATCTTCCCCACCCTGTTTGATGCCGGCTGCGTAGCGCATGATTTCGGCTTCGGTTATTTCCGCGCCCTCGAGCATGCCGGCCATCCGGCCCTGGCGCATGACGACGACCCGATGGGACAGCCCGATCACTTCCTGCATTTCCGAGGAGATGACGATGATGGCTTTGCCCTCGGCCGCTAGGGCCGCGATGATGTGATAAATCTGCTGCTTGGTGCCGACATCGATGCCGCGCGTCGGCTCGTCCATGATGACGATATCGGGCTCGCTCTCCATGGTCTTGCCCAGCATCAGCTTTTGCTGATTGCCGCCCGAGAGCTTGCCGACCGGTACCGAAGGATCGCGGGCGCGGATATCAAAGCGCCGCACGGCGCGCTCGAGCGCCTTGGTTTCGCTGCTGCCATCGAGAAAGCCGTTCTTGAGGTGCTTGTTGAGCGTAAGAAGCGTCAGGTTTGGCGTGAGGCCCGCATTAAGAAGGAGTCCGCGACCCTTGCGGTCCTTGGTCATATAGGCGAGGCCAGCGGCGACGGATTTCGAGACGTCGGTGAAGTCAGACGTCTGACCTTTGAGCGTCACGCTGCCACTGGTCTTCTTGGTGAGACCAACGATGGCTTCAGCGACGGCAGTCCGGCCCGAGCCGATGAGGCCGGCAAAGCCGAGGATTTCGCCGCGCTTCAGATCGAAGGAAATGCCGGAGATGCCGGGTGCGGACAGATCGCGCACCGAAAGCATGACTTCGGAATCGACATCCGGCTCATGCTTGGGCGGATAAAGATTGGAGAGTTCGCGGCCGACCATCATCTGGGCGATGGAGTCGGGCGTGAGGTTCTCAGTGCCGACAGTCGCTATCAACTGGCCATCGCGGAGCACGGTGACGCGGTCGGCGAGCTCCATGATCTCATCGAGCTTGTGCGAGATAAAAACGATCGCTACGCCTTGCGCGGTAAGGCGACGGATCTGCTCAAAGAAGGTGCGGGTTTCGGCGACCGAGAGGACGGCGGTTGGTTCATCCATGATGATGACGCGGGCGTCCTGGCTGATCGCCTTGGCGATTTCGACCATCTGCTTGTCGGCGACCGAAAGCGTATTGATCCGGGCATCGGGATCGAGATTGACGTGGAGGGTATCGAGGATGGTGCGGGCCGCAGCGCGCATTTTCCGAAGTTTCAGGAACCCGCCCGACTGCATTTCGCGACCGAGGAAGATGGAGTCGGCGACCGTCAGATGCTCTGCGAGCAGCAATTCCTGATGGATGACGACGATACCCAAGGCGGCCGCTTCGCCATTGGGCGGCAGGGTGACCTGCTGGCCTTGATAGGTGATGGTGCCGGAGGTGGGCTGTTCGAGACCGGAGAGGATCTTGATGAGCGTCGACTTGCCCGCGCCATTCTCGCCGATGATGGCGTGGACTTCGCCGGGGCGAATGTCGAAATCAATGCTGAACAGCACCGGGATTTCGCCAAACGATTTTGAAATGCGATGTGCCGACAGGATCGGCGGCACAGCAGCACCTGCCCCCTCGGACATGTGCATCTCCTCCCTCTCAAGACCCGAGGACTTTGTGTCCATTCTGCGGCCATGATCATCGATGTAAAGGTTTTCATGGATCGTGTAAAGGTTTACAGTGCGACAAAAGCATATAGCCTGTGTTGAAGGCCGTGGCTTATTTCATGGCTTCTGCTAAGGCTGAGGCGCGCACTGCTTGGGCGGTACCGCGCAATGGGCGGAGCGCTGAGTGCAGCAGCAAAAACTGGCCACGATCGAGGATGTCGCTGCCTTGGCAGGTGTCTCCATCGCCACGGTGAGCCGCGCCATCAACGAGCCGACCAAGGTTGCCGAAGCCACGCGCCGCAAGGTGACCGAGGCTGTAGCGCGCACCGGTTACACCACCAATGCAATGGCCAGATCGCTGCGCATGCGGCGATCCAACATGATCCTGATTCTGGCGCCCGATGTTGGCGATCCTAACTTTTCCAATATTTTGGTGGGGCTCGAAACCGAGGCTAGCAAGCGCGGCTATGGCGTTCTTATTGGCAATACGCAGAACGATCCGAGCCGTGAGACAGATTATCTCCGCTTCATCAGCTCGAACCAGGCCGATGGGCTGATCCTGTTTACCGGTCACTTGCCGTTTGGCTTTGGCCAGGATGGCAACGAGGCGCGGCTGCCGCCCATGGTGGCGGTTAACGAGCCGGTGCCCAATGCCGACGTGCCGTTTGTCGGCGTCGACAATTTTGCCGGGGCGCGAATCGCGACCGAGCACCTCATATCGCAAGGGCACAAAAACATCGCTTTTATCGGCCGCGCGCCAGGGCGCGAAATCAACCGTCTGCGAGAAGAGGGCTATCGCACAGCGCTGGCAGGAGCGGGCATCAATATCGATCCGCGGCTCATCATCGATGGGGACGGAACGACGGAGAGCGGGCGGGCAGCGACGGAACTGATGTTTGT
>CAJYKO010000429.1 GCA_913775215.1 uncultured Devosia sp.
CTTCCGCCTCGACGAATGTGTTGAACGCCACCGCAAAAGGCTCCTCGGAATCGAGCTGCACATAGCTCAATTCGTGCTGCGCCACTGCCCAGGGCGCATCTTCTTCGTCCTCGGCATTGGGGTCGGGCATGGCCGCATAATGCGCCCGCGGGTAAAACCGCATCCCGTTGATCATCCGGCTCGATTCGAGCACGCTGCTGCGGCCGTTGAAAAGATTTAGAAGGCACTGCTGAGCATTTTCGCCATAGCTGCCGGTGGTCAACGGCTTTGCATCCGGCGAACAGGATTGCTGCGCAAAATCGAGCCAGGCGCGCTGATCCTCGCGCACCCCGGCCAAGGCCTTTTCGGAAAGCCCGCCAATCGCCGTCGCATAGCTTTTCGCTAGGCGCTCGTCAGCCGCCGAAAGTCCGTCGCTTGCACAGATGGCCTTTTCAAACGGCGTCGACGCCTTGGCGCAATCAAAGCTCGCCGCTTGCACCGCAACATTGGGCAAAGCTGGTGTGAGGGAAAGGGCGAGGGCAAGCAGAGCGAGGTGACGAGACATTCCCATCCTCCGGAATTGACTGGCCCCGATTGGCCTCAGTTCCGTCCGCGCCGTCAACCCCCGCCGCACATCTTATGCCGATAGAAATGTCCGGGCCGCGAGCAGTTCTTCCTGTCGGATCTCGTGCCCTCCTTCGTGCCAGACGAGCTCCGTTCCTGCGCCATTTTCGCGGAAATACTCCGCCAGCTTTTCCGTCATCTGCGCCGGCGCAATCGGATCTCGCCGCCCCGCCGTCAGCAGCACGCGGCGTCCCGAGAAGTCGGCCGTCTGCGGCGCAAAGGGAATAAGCGGATGCATCAGCACTGTCGCATCGAACAGGTCAGGCGCCGCGAATTGCACGGAGGCGAGAATATTGGCGCCATTGGAATAGCCGAGACCCAAAACCTTCGATGGTTTGTGCGCCGCGATCTGCTCGCGCACGAAGCCCGCCATGACTTCGGTCCGCTGCGCCAGATCGGCCATGTCATAGACGCCTTCGCCTGTCCGGCGAAAATAGCGTAGAGCCCCTTGCTCGCTGACATCCCCACGCGGCGCGACGCGCGCAGCATCGGGCACGAGTTGTGCGGCAAGCTCGAAGAACTGGTTTTCATCTCCGCCCGTGCCGTGAAAAAGCAGGATCAGCGGAGCCCCAGCCGTGCTGCCTTCGGCGCTGCGGAATTGGTATGAAGCCATAACGCGTCTCCTTCTCTTGCCTCTAATCGATATCGGGCACCATGCCGTTAACGCAATCTCCGTGCCGCGCCACGCTCCGTTGCCGATTTCGAAACAATCATCCGCCTTTGCGGCACGCGCCGGCTTTGGCTAGGATATCCCATGTTCCTTTCAGTCTTTGACGTCTTCAAGATCGGCATCGGCCCCTCGAGTTCCCACACCATGGGCCCGATGTCCGCCGCCGGACGGTTTTTGTCCAAACTCAAGGACGGTAACTGGCCCCGGGCCCGCAGCGCCAAGCCCGCTGCTATCACCGCAAGCCTTCACGGCTCGCTCGCCTTCACCGGCATCGGCCATGGCAGCGATCGCGCCGTTATTTTGGGTCTTGCCGGTGAGAACCCGCGTGACATCGACCCCGATCGCATGGACGCCATCATTGCGAGCGTAAAACAAAACGGCCGCATCAACCCGCCAGGCCATCCCGGTTATCGCTTCCGCCCTGCCGTCGATCTCATGCTCGACACAAAAACGCCTCTCCCCGGCCATCCCAATGGCATGCAGTTTTCCGCCTTCGACAACGATGGCCAACTGCTCCTTCGCCGCGCCTATTTTTCCATCGGCGGCGGCTTCGTCGTCAGCCAGGACGAGTTTACGGCTCTCAAATCAGAAACGGCGCCACCGCAAGACACGCCCTGGCCTTTCGCCAACGCAGCCGAGATGCTCGACATGGCCCGGCGCTCCGGCCTATCCATCGCCGCCATGAAGCGCGCCAATGAGGAAGCGCGACTGTCGCGTCAGCAACTCGACAAGGGTCTAGACGATCTCTGGTCAGTCATGACCAGTTGTATTGATCGCGGCCTCGCGCAGGACGGCATCTTGCCCGGCGGGTTAAAAGTCCGGCGCCGCGCCAGGGCTCTCAATAGCCAGCTGGCAGCGCAACGAGATCGATCCCTTGAGCGGCAATGACTGGCTCAGTCTTTTTGCCATGGCGGTCAATGAGGAAAATGCCGCTGGCGGCCGCGTCGTCACCGCCCCGACCAATGGCGCCGCCGGTGTCATTCCTGCGGTGCTCCGTTATGCCGTGCAGTTCCAATCCGGCATGGGCCAGGCTGCCATCCGCGATTTTCTGCTGACCGCCGCCGCCATCGGCGGCATCCTCAAGCACAATGCCTCGATCTCAGGCGCCGAAGTCGGCTGCCAGGGCGAAGTCGGCTCCGCCTCAGCCATGGCCGCCGCCGGCCTCTGCGCCATTTGGGGCGGCAGTCCCGAACAGATCGAAAACGCCGCCGAGATCGCGCTCGAGCACCACCTCGGGATGACCTGCGACCCCGTCGGCGGCCTGGTGCAGATTCCTTGCATCGAGCGCAACGCCTTCGGCGCCGTCAAAGCCGTCACCGCCGCCTCGCTGGCCCTTAAAGGCGACGGCATCCACGCCGTCCCCCTCGACGCCTGCATCGAAACCATGCGCCAGACTGGCCTCGATATGAGCGAAAAATATAAGGAAACGAGCCCAGGCGGGCTGGCTGTTAACGTCGTCGCCTGCTGATGGAGAGCCTCGGGCCCAATCCCTCCCCCTACCAGGGGGAGGCTAGGAGGGGGTAACCCTCAGTTCCGCCCGAACTCATCCTCGATGCGGATGATGTCGTCTTCCCCAAGATAAGACCCGGTCTGCACTTCGATCAGCTCCAGCTCGATCTTGCCCGGATTGGCCAGCCGATGCGTGCAGCCAAGCGGCAAATAGATCGACTGGTTTTCCGAGAGCATGGTCACCGTGCCATCGACCGTCACTTCCGCCGTGCCGCGCACCACGATCCAGTGCTCGGACCGATGATGGTGCTTTTGGAGGCTCAGCTTCTTGCCAGGCTTGACGAAAAGCTTTTTTACCTGAAAGCGCTCACCCATCAGGATCGACGAATAGCCGCCCCAGGGCCGGTAAGACGTCTTATGCGTCTCGGTCAGCGCGCGCGTGGCCGCATCAGCCCTAAGCGATTTCGCAATCGCCCCGACATTCTGCGCCTGGCTCAGCCGGCCGACGAACACGGCGTCTTCCGTCGCAATGACAGCAACATCATCAAGCCCATCGACGACGACATGAGCCGTCTCACTGACGACAAGCGTATTGGTCGTATTGGACAACCGCGCCGGACCCGTCACGGCATTGCCGTCTGCGTCCCGCTCCTTGCCCTTCCACACCGCATCCCAGGCGCCGAGATCGGACCATTCGAACGAGACCGGCAAGACCGCTGCCTTGCTGGTCCGCTCGAAGATCGCATAATCGACCGAGATATTGGGCGAAGCGGCAAAGGCTGTTTCATCGAGTCGAATAAAATCGAGATCGCGCTTGGCTGCCGAAACCGCGCCGCGCGCTGCCGCGAACACCTCCGGCGCAAGCTTCTCGCATTCGGCGAGAAACACCTTGGCCGGCAGCATGAACATGCCAGAATTCCAGGCAAACCCACCCTGGCTCAGCATGGCCTCCGCCTTTTCAAGGTTCGGCTTCTCGACGAAAGCCTGAACCTTGTGCGCCCCATGGCTCAGGCCATCGCCGATCGCGATATAGCCATAGCCTGTTTCCGGACGATCGGGCGTAATGCCAAAAGTCACGAGATGGCCATCGCGCGCTGCCAGCGCCGCATTGTCCACCGCGCCGAAATATTCGGCGCTGGCCGGAATGAGATGGTCCGAGGCCAACACATGAAGGATGGCATTCTCGTCCTGGCTCACGGCCACCTGCGCCGCTGCGGCAATCGCCGCCGCGGTATTCCGCGCGACCGGCTCAAGCAGGATCGCGCCAAGCGCAATCCCCCGCTCCTGCGCCTGCTCGGCGACAAGGAAGCGATATTCGGCATTGGTGATCACGATCGGCGCGCCATAGCGCCCCGCATCCTTCACCCGCTCCAGGCTCTGCTGAAACAGGCTCGTCTCACCCACAAGGTCGATAAACTGCTTGGGCCGCGCCGAACGCGACTTCGGCCACAAACGCGTACCCTGGCCGCCAGCCAGAATGACAGGAATAACGACGCTCACGCTCAACCCCGGAAGTGAAATGCTGATGATCCTAAGAGCACACTAAGGCTCAACCCGCAATTCAGCTAGGCAGATGTAGTTAAGGCCTGCGCTGAGCTGCACGCATGACTTGCACACATTTGCGCGTCAGGATTGTTACAGGACTGAAAAAGGAAAAGCCCACAAGACTGTTGTCCTGTGGGCTTTTTTGGTTGCGGGAGCAGGATTTGAACCTGCGACCTTCAGGTTATGAGCCTGACGAGCTACCGGGCTGCTCCATCCCGCGTCATTCACTGCGCCGCGGCGCTGTGTGAGGGCTATATAGGGGGGCTCGGCTGAGAGCTCAACCCCCAAAGCGGCATGAGTGACGTTTTTTTGACATGCCGCGGAAAACTCTCGGGAAACGGCCATTCCACGCCGCGCGCATGTGGAAAACTTTCCCGCCTGAACGCCTTGGGCATCCCGTGCCGTTCCCGAAGCGCAATGCACCGTCTAGGGTCGCGCCGCTTCGTCACTCGAACCGGGATTACGCGCCATGGATATGAAAACGCTCGGCCGCACCGGCATTGCCGTCACCGATATCTGCCTTGGCACCATGACCTGGGGCAGTCAGAATACCGAGGCCGAGGGCCATGCCCAGATCGCCATGGCGCGCGATGCCGGCATCAATTTTATGGACACCGCCGAACTTTATGCCGTTCCCGGCAGCCCAGAGACTTCAGGCCGCACCGAAGAGATCATTGGCAACTGGTTCGCCGCCAACAACGATCGCGACAAGTGGGTCCTGGCGAGCAAGATCGGCGGCGGTGGCAATGCCTTCCTCCGCGGCGGGCGGCGCGCCGATGGCGCCTCTATCCGTGAGGCGCTCGATGGCAGCCTCAAGCGTTTGAAGACCGACTTTATCGATCTCTACCAGATCCATTGGGCCAGCCGCGGCCACTATCACTTCGAAAACTACTGGCACTATGCGCCGGAAAAACAGGACACGGCTGACGTTCTGGCCAATCTCGAAGAGATGCTCGACGTCCTCGGCGACCTGGTCAAGCAAGGAAAAATCCGCGCTGTCGGCGTTTCCAACGAGACCACTTGGGGCATTTCCCAGTGGCTGCGCATCGCCGAAGCCAGGGGCCTTCCGCGCCTCGCTTCCGTCCAGAACGAATACAATTTCCTGCGTCGGCTTTTCGATCATGACCTGGCCGAACTCTGCCACCATGAAGATGTCGGCCTCCTTGCCTATTCCCCGCTCGCTGCGGGCATGTTGACGGGCAAATATCTTGATGGCGCCAATCCCAAGGGCAGCCGCAAGGATTATCAAAAGGGGTTCTGGCGCGATAACGAATTTTCGGAAGCCGCAACGCGCGAATATCTCGCTCTCGCCAAAACCCATGGCCTCGACCCCGCACAAATGGCAATCGCCTTCTGCCGCTCGCGTCCCTTCACCACCTCGACGATCATCGGCGCCACCAGCACAGAGCAATTGGCCATCAACCTCGGCGCCAGGGACCTGACGCTGTCGCCCGAAGTGCTTGCCGGCATCGACGCCATCTATCGCCGCCACCCGCGTCCGCTATAATCCTGGCCAAACGTTTGGGGGCCCGACGTGACATCGACACTTTTCACATCGCTTTTTCCGCTCCTCGCCTATTACGCCTATAATCTCCTGGTGCCGCTGGTCGAAAAGCGGCGCCCCTCGCTCTCGAGCATTATGAACATGCAGCGCCGCCGCTGGGTCACCAACGCGACCCGTCGTGAAACGCCCTTCGATGCCATTCTCTCGGGCAATATCATGGGGTCGGTGAGTTTCCTCGCCTCGACTTCCGTGCTGCTGGTGCTTGCGGTCTTTGCTGTCTTCGGTCAGGTGCCGGCGGTGATGGATACGCTCGGCACGCTTTCCGTGCAGCACACCTTCACCGTCGCGGATGTGCAGATCCATCTCATGGTCATGCTGACCATGTTCGTCCTCGCATTTTTCGCTTTCACTCTATCGCTGCGCCAGTTCAACCATTTCTGCATCATGCTCGGCGCGCTCGATCATGATCGGGTGACGAGCGAGGAAGAAATCGACGCCATCACCCGCATGAATGCGCTCGGGGCGAAAAATTTCAATTCAGGCATCCGCGCCTATTATTTCGCCGTCTCGACCGTCGCCTGGTTCGTCTCGGAATGGCTTGCTGTCGCCGCGTGCCTTGCCACCATTCTGATCATCGCCCACCGCGAGTTCTTTTCTACAGCCCATCGCACTGCAGCCACCGCCGCAGTGATCGCGGCCCGCCACCGCGAAAAACTCAAGGAAGGCGCGCCCAAAACCTCCGGCGACGGCGGTTTTTAGACGCAAAGGCCGCCCGGCAAATGCCGGACGGCTCTCCTTATTCAGCGCATTAATAGACTACTTCGTCTTGGTCTTGCCGCTCGTGCTGCCCGAACCGCTCTCCGCTTCGTTAAGCCGCGCGAGATTGTCGATCGCCAGCTGATAGCCCTGCGCAGCCGACTGCTCATAGTAGTCGCGCGCCTTGGCTTCATCGACGGGAACGCCAAGCCCGTTCTCGTAAATGTGGCCCATATTGTTAAGCCCGATCGGCTGGCCCTTGTCGGCGGCCATTTCGGTCCATTTCAGCGCTTCGGCATAATCGACATCGGTGCCCGTGCCGTCCATGTAGAGGAGGCCCAGATTGACCGCCGCGCGCATTTCTCCGCCTTCTGCGGCCTCGCGATAGAGCTTGATGGCCCGGTTATAATCCTGCTTCACCCCGCGCCCGTCTTCATAAAGCAGCGCGAGGTTGTGCTTGGCGAGCGCCATGCCCTGCTCTGCCGCCTGCTCGTATAGTTCGGCCGCCTTTGCAAGGTCTTCCTTAACGCCCTCGCCATTCTCATAAAGAAAGGCGAGATTGTTCTGGCCATACATATCGCCTTGATCGGCCGCGACCTTATAGAGTTCGGCCGCGCGCTTGGGGTCGCTCTTTTGCCCCAGTCCATCCTGGACAAGCTTGCCTAAATTGACATGGGCCGAGACGTCCCCGGCATCCACCGCCTTTTCGAACCAGGCCGCCGCCGCCACATAATCCTGCGGCACGCCGAGCCCATCCTGATACATCAAGCCCAGGTTTGACTGAGCCTTGGGCATGCCCTGCTCGGCCGCCGCTCGGTACCAGTGCGCTGCTTCGTTATAGTCTTGCTCAACGCCCTCTCCGAAATCATAGGAGAGACCAAGGCTGTTCTGCGCCAGCGCAAATCCGGCTTCCGCGCCGCGCTTCAGATATTGAGCGCCACGCTCCATATCGACATCGACGCCATCGCCGGTGATCAGCATGTCGCCAAAGATGGCCTGCGCCACGACGCTGTCCCCGTCAGCTGCTTCCTCGAACAAAGGCACGGCGTCTTCGTAATTGCCATCGGCAAAATAGGCGCGCGCCAGCCAACCCTTGAGCTGGGCGGCGTCAGGATCTTCCTCGAGCGCCTTTTTGCAGGCCTCGATAGCGGTCTCGGTGTCGATGTCCCAGGTTTCCCGGCCGATGCTTTCATAGCCGATTTCATATTGGCTTGCTGCTTGCGCGGCGCAAGCATCGAATGTCGCATCGGCAAAAGCCGGCATCACGGGTACGAAAACGCCCGCGGCCAGGAATGCCATGAGCGTGCCACCACGCGCCAATGGTCGGATAGACTTCATTATTCTCTCCCGAAGACTGCTCAAAGCTTAGCCTCATGTTAGTCCAGCCTTTATGGGCAACAAAAGGGCAAAGCCCGATTTGCCTTGGCATCAGCGGCTCTGGCGCAGTATCAGGCGACATGGCCCGGCTCATTCTCTTCAACAAGCCCTTCAACGTGCTGACCCAGTTTACGGGCGGCACGCCTGAGGAAACCCTATCGGGCTATATCAAGGTGCCCGGCGTCTATGCGGCCGGCCGGCTCGATAAGGATAGCGAAGGGCTTTTGCTTTTGACCGATGATGGCGCGCTCCAGGCCCAGATTGCCTCGCCGCGCTTCAAGATGCCAAAAACCTATCTCGTCCAGGTCGAAGGTCTTCCCAGCGACGAGGCCCTTGCAAGTCTGCGGTCTGGCGTCAGCCTTAACGACGGACCCACGCGCCCGGCAAAGGTCGAACGCATCGACCCGCCCGAACTCTGGCCCCGCACTCCGCCCGTGCGCTTCCGCAAGAGCGTGCCCGACCAGTGGCTCTCGCTCACCATCACCGAAGGCCGTAATCGTCAGGTTCGCCGCATGACGGCCGCCGTCGGCCACCCGACACTCCGGCTCGTCCGCTGGAAAATCGGCGATTGGACGCTTGATGGGCTCGCCCCCGGCGAATGGCGTTTCGCCGAGTCCCCCGCACGATCCGCGCCGCCACGCGCTAATAGGTCGCCCGGCCCCCCGAAAGGTCGAACACCGAGGCGGTCGTAAAACTGTTTTCGCGGCTGACGAGCCAGGAGACCATATTGGCCACTTCCTCGACTTCGAGAAACCGCCCGCGCGGAATCCGGCTCAGCATATAGTCGATGAAATCGGGTTTCAGCTCGTCGAGAATGCGCGTCTTTGCCGTCGCCGGCGTAATGGCATTAATGGCGATGTCATATTTCGCCACTTCCTTGCCCACTGCCTTGGTCATGCCGATCACGCCCGCCTTTGCCGCGGCATAAGCTGCGGCATTGGGGTTGCCCTCCTTGGCCGCGATCGAGGCGATATTGACGATGCGCCCATAATTTCGCGCCTTCATTCCCGGCAGGATGGCGCGGTTGACGTGAAAGGCGCCGTTGAGATCGACATCGATCACCCGCCGCCATTCATCGAGCTCATATTCGTCGAGCGGCGCATTTTTCCCCGCAATCCCCGCCGAGTGCACCAGAATGTCGATCCGCCCATGCGCAACTTCCGTGGCCGCCGTCGCGCTTTCCACCGCCCCATAATCGACGATATCGACGACCCGCACGGATGCGGCGCCCAGCTCCGCCTTCGCCGATGCAAGAAGCTCTGCTTCGCGATCCCAAAGACTGACCACTGCCCCCGAAGCGATCAACCGCCGCGCCACCGCAAAGCCGATACCCTGCGCCCCGCCGGTAACCACAGCCACCTGCCCTTCCAGATCGATCCGGTTCATCTCGCCTCCGCCTTTTGCTTTGC
>CAJYKO010000430.1 GCA_913775215.1 uncultured Devosia sp.
GGTAGAAGGGCCTGTTGACAGCTAAGGCGTACCAGGAAGAGGCGTTGATGATGATTTGCCCGGAAGGACTTTCCTAGCGCATGTCTGCGGCCCACTTTACGCTTCTGGGCGAACCGGCGCTCTATTCGGATCAAGGCGTCCGACTTCCGAGCTTTCCGAAAAAAGCTCATCTGCTCATCGCGTTCCTCGCCCGCGCACAGCAGAGAAAAGCCAGCAAGCGGGAACTTGCCGAATTTTTGTGGCCAGTCGCAGCGCCCGGCCAGGGGGCGCGCAATTTGCGCCAATTGCTGTTTCGTGTCCGGCAGTTCGAAACGGCTGAAGGCATTCAGGTCGTGGTTTCCGAAGACGACAGCATCGTTCTCGCCGGCAAGATTTCAGTCGATCTGCTGGTGCTTGAAGCCGGCGCATGGACAAATCCTGAGAAAATTGAGGACTTGCTCGCCCTTTACCGGGGGCCCTTCCTTCAGGGCGTGCCGACATTGGGCGACCCCGTTGGCCAGTGGCTGTTTCAGCACCGTCACGCCATCGAAGCTGAATTCGTAGAAACTCTGCTCGCCGCCATCGTTGGCGCCCCCGATGCGATACAGCAGTCAGCGTTGGCACGTGGGATTGCGGTAGCTTCCTCCAATGTCGGCCTCCGGCGTGAACTGATGAGCAACCTCATCAAACAAGGCCAATTGCCCGAGGCGCGTCGGGTATTGCGCGACATCCAGCTTATTGACGGCCACCAGAATTTCCCGCCTCCGCGCGAATTGGCGCCGCTCTCGGCCGTACCGACAGCCAGCGCCACCCAGGCTGACGTGACACCGGAAACCCAGGCCGCTCGTGATTACGCCGGCGTGCCGCACCTGATCATTCTTCCACCAAAGCCGAGCGCCGAGCCGACGACGGAACAGTTCATGGCGGAGGCCCTGATCGACGATGTCACGATTGCTCTTACCCGTCTCAGATCCGTTTCGATCCTTGCTCCACACACCGCGCGACAGATTGTCGGAAGCAGTTCCGGGAACGTCTCCGCCGCGATCCGGGCCGACTACGTCGTCACGACGAGGCTTCTAGGTCTGGGCGCCAGATTTGCCGCCCACCGCGCCAAGCTCTCTGTGATGCTGGAAAAGGTCTCGACCAGCAACGTCATCTGGGGGGAGTCGATCGTGCTCGATCACGAGACCAGCCCCATTCAGTTCGCTGCGATCGCCAATGGCATTGCTCTCAGTCTTGTCGATGCCATAGAGCGCTCGAAACTCCGCTCTTTTCAGGCCTCCGCCAAGCCGGACGCCTATATTCACTATCTCAATGGCCAGCGCGATCTGCAGATTCTCGATCTGCCCAGCGTTCGACGCGCCCGCAACAGCTTCAAGGAAGCTTTGGCGCTCTCACCGCACTTTGCCCCCGCTCACGCCGGCTTTGCGCAATCGTTGATCTATGAATGGGTCATGCGGGGACGGGGCGATATTGATGTGCTGAACCGTGCGCGGGCTGCCGCGGAACGGGCGCGCGATGCCGACCCTCTTTTTGGTGGCGCCCACCAGATGTTGGGACGCGCCAGCCTTTTCGCCGGTGATTTTTCGACCAGCCTCGAACATTTCAGCCAAGCGGATGCGCTCAATCCCCATCACGCCGATATGCTCTGCGACTTTGCCGACACGCTGATGCATTCTTCCCTCGATGCGCGCGCCAACGCCAAGATCGAACTGGCCATTGAACTCAATCCGCTGGCGCCAGACGCCTATTGGTGGGCCTCTGCGGGCATCAAGTTCTTTCTCGGCGACTATAACGAGGCTCTGCGCCATATCGAAAAGATAAAAAATCAGGAGCCTGTATTACGACTAACCGCCGCGGCTGCGGCAATGGCAGGTCAGGACAGTCTTGCGAATCTCGCAAGAACAAGATTTCTAAAGACCGATCCGGGCTTTAACCTTGACGACTGGATCAATGTATTGCCGGTTCGGGACGCATCGCATCGGCAGCATTATCGGGACGCCCTGCGCAAGGCAGGATTTAAGTAAATGAGGGAAATATGGCCAAGTTTGTACTGATCGGTCTTTCCGGCGAAGCAGGACTGTCGCTGATCGATCTTGATAGCGGCGCTATTGAAAAGGTGTCGGCGGAGTCCGTGGATGAAGCGGTGGCAAAAGTCCGCCAGAGCGGCGCTGCCGTGATCAAGGGCGTCGACCTCGCCGTTGCCGTCGATAATCGCCAGGATGCCATTGGCCGCTTCTTCTTCGATGGCGGGGCCGTGCGCTGATCCGCCTATCTGACGGGCTTCGTCGTCGGCACCAGCCCGATGAGGCCCTATCTCTGCTGCTTCCGCGGCTAAGCGAATTTGGCATTGTGCGCCTCGCGCACCAGACCAATCTCGATATAACCGGCATACCCTGCTACGCCGCCGTGCGACCCAATTCCCGCACACTCTCGGTGCATCAGGGCAAGGGCACGAGCGATACTGCGGCCAAGCTCTCGGCCATCATGGAAGCGGTCGAATTTGCGATCGCCGAACGTCCACAAGCGCCCCATCTTGACGCCTCCCTTGACGAAATGGCCAAAGCCGGCCGAACCGTCTATTGGCCACAACGTCAACTTCCGCGTGATTTTAGATGCTCGTCGGACCGGCCGATCCACTGGCTGGAAGGCTGTCATGTCTTTTCGCATGAAGCGGTCTTCGTGCCCATCGACAGTGTTGCCATCGCACCATGCGATCCGGAAAAGCTGCCCTTTTCGCAATCATCCAACGGCCTTGCTGCCGGGTTTGGTATGGCCGAGGCCCTGAACCATGCCATCTGCGAGTTGCTGGAGCGTGACGCCTCAACGCTTTGGGCACTTCGCTCCCTCGCCCACTGTGCGCGAACGGCGATCACCCTCGATGCCATCGACGATGTAGAGATTGGCGACACACTCTCCAAATTGCGCGGCGCTGGCCTGAACGTGCTCGCGTTCGACCTGACGACCGATCTGGGCCTGCCAACTGTCATGGCATTCCTGTGGGCTGAAAAGCCCTCGCTTTATTTCGACATTGCCTCCGGCGTCTGCGCCCATCCGACGTCTACCCGAGCCCTTTTGGGCGCGCTGGAAGAAGCTGCGCAAACGCGGGTTTCCAACATTGCCGGAGCGCGGGACGATATTGAGCCAGGCGATTATGCCAAGTCCCTGCCCGCCTGGCTTTCTGAGCTGATCGACCAAGCCATGCCACGACGATCCCTACCTGCGGATCTCCCATCCGATGGCTTTGATAGACTGCCAGAGCGTCTAGGCGACTCCATCATTGCCGTCCCTCTATCGGCACCGAACTCCGACATTGCCGTCGTCAAGGTACTGTCCGAAACGCTCGAAGATCGCTCCACCAATGTTCATTGGCGCCCCGGCCCCCGGGCTATCCGGGCCATGACCGCATTATGAGTCGCATCGTCTTCGCAGGCCCAAGTCTTTATGGCGTTTCGCCTCCTGCAGGGCTCATTATCCTGCCGCCGGCTGCCCAAGGCGACGTCATGGCAGCCGTCGAGAGTGGCGCCACTCATATCGGGATTGTCGATGGTTATTTCGGCACCTGCGCCTCGGTCTGGCACAAGGAAATTCTCCATGCCCTCGCGCAAGGCTGCAGGGTTCTGGGCTCATCCTCCATGGGCGCACTGCGAGCATCCGAATGTGCACTTTTCGGCATGGAACCCGTCGGCGTTATCGCGGCGGCCTATTGTTCCGGCGAGCTCACCGACGATGCAGATGTGGCCCTGACCCATGGCCCTGCCGAGTTTGGTTTCGTCCCCTTCACCCAACCGATGGTCGAACTGCGCGCCACTTTGGCAAACCTCGAAACCCACGGCCTGATTTCGGCAATAGAGGCCGCAGCGCTACGCCTGTCCGCAAGGCGCCTCCACTTTACCGAGCGAAACCTCGAGGCTTTGCTTGCAGGATGCGATCTCCCGGAGGATCGGCAAGCCGAGATCATCAAACAATACGAAGTCCACGCCGTGCGCCTGAAACGGCAGGACGCGTGCCTCCTCCTTGATAAGATGCTGCAGCCGGGATCGAAGACCCAGGCATCCGGCTGGCCCCTTAAACAGTCCCCTGCCCTTTCCCGTCTTCTGGCTCGTCATCGTCATTCCCCCACAGGCACGTAAGCGCCGAACTTTCCGGGCTGCCGGTCGTTTCCACTTCGTCCCCTTGCATCCGAGACGACCGTGACCTTGGAAGACCAACCCGATTTCGAAGCGCCGCCCGTGGCGCTTGCCTCGCTGCCCGTGACCTCAGGTGAAGCGACCAATGCGATGATCCACTATTATCGCGCGGAAATGGGCCGGATGAATGCCTGGCGGTCGCGTCTCGATCTCACCACCAATTGGGCCATTACCGTCGTTGCTGCCATGTTGTCCGTCACGCTTTCAACGCCCACCGCGCATCACGGCTTGGTGCTGTTTGGCATGGTGATTGTTGGATTGCTGCTTGGCGTCGAGGCGCGTCGGTATCGGTTTTTCGACGTCTACCGCATGCGTGTCCGCCAGTTTGAGCGCCATTACTTTGGTCAGCTCTTTGGACCCGAAACGCGCACTGGCCCCGAGCCGTGGCTTCTGATGCTGGCCCAGGATCTGCGGCATCCCAAATTCCGCATCACCTTCTCTCGCGCCATGGGACGTCGCCTGCGGCGCAACTATATCTGGATGTTCTTTATCCTGCTGTTTGCCTGGCTGCTCAAGATCGCCTCACCAGACCTCCAATCGGGTGTGCATCTCGACCCAGACCGGCCCATCCCGGTTCTGATCGGCCAGGCCGCGCTGGGTCCGGTTCCAGGGTGGCTGGTCTTCTTTTCCGTCACTGTACTTTACGGCGGTCTGCTCTACGTCACTTTTTCCAGCCGCGAGCGCGGCGGCGATCAGGTCCGGGTCTGACCGACCGCATCACTTTTTGTGACTGAGACAAAAAGTGATCACTCAGGCGCTAGATCGTTGATTCGGCATTAAGTTCTGCATTCGTATAAATTCCTCGCTTTGATGCAGAGGGACCACAACCGCAGTGTTCCCTAGCGCCAAAGTGGCCGCCACGGCTGGGATGGCCTGCGTAAGATTGAACTGCGGGCAGGACAAACAAACATGTCGATCAAGACCAAGCTGGCTTTGGCGCTGGCGGCGCTGAGCCTGGTGACTGCAGCGCTGGTTTTTGAGAATTTTTCTTCCGCGCTTGACCTCAACAATAAGCTCAAGACGGTGATTGAAGACCGTCTGATCCCTCTGCAGCAAATCAAGGACGTGGCAGACGCCTACGCCGTCTTCGTGGTCGACGCTTCGCACAAGGTCCGTTCGGGCGCCTTTTCCTGGGAGGAAGGGATTCAGTCCGTCGAAGCGGCGGCTGCAACCGATGCCAAGCAATGGCAGGCCTATGTAAATACCTATCTGACACCGGAAGAGCATACGCTGGTCGACAAAGCCAATACGGCGCGAGCTACCGCGGAAGCGGCAACGACCAAGGCTCTTTCTCTCTTTCGCGCGAAGGATAAAGATGGCCTCGTTCAATTTATCAATAACGAGCTCTATCCGTCGATCGACCCCCTCAGCGCAGCCCTGACCGATCTGGTCAACCTCCAGGGCCGCGTTGCGCTTGATGTCTATGCACAGAGCAAGACCGACTTCTCCAAGCTTCTCGTCATTCTCTATGTCATGGGCGCCATATCGGTTGCTGCCGTGTCATATGCAGGAATGGTCATCTTGCGCACCGTGTCCGGTCGCCTAACCAAAATGGAAGCAGCCCTTGTTGCCGTTGCCGACGGCAAGCTCGACACCACGATACCGTCGGCCGGTGACCGCGATGAAATCGGCAGGATCGCGACTGCCGCTGAAACCTTCCGTCAAAACGGGCTCAAGATCGCCAGCATGACCAAGGCGGAAGCGACCCAGGCGCTTGCCAGCGCAGCCGACCGCCGCAAGATGATGGCCAATCTTCAGGACGCTTTTGGGGAAGTGGTCTCGGCAGCCGTGAATGGCGACTTTTCCCGTCGTGTGGGAGCCGATTTTCCAGATGCCGAACTCAACAGCCTTGCCGGCAGCGTAAACCAACTCGTCGAGACGGTTGATCGCGGCCTCGAAGAAACCGGGGATGTTCTAACAGCTCTTTCCGACACCGACTTGACCAAACGCGTCCGCGGTTCC
>CAJYKO010000431.1 GCA_913775215.1 uncultured Devosia sp.
GTCGAACGCAAGGCCGCATAAGTCTGGTCTTTTGGTTTGAGGCCCGCGGCTTTGTCGCGGGCCTTTTTGTTTGGCCGTGGCTCGCCCACCAATACCCCAAGCAAGGATCAGCTAGCGCGCTCGATTCAGACATATCTGCGATGCTTGACATCACCATGGTGGTGCATCGCTTGTTTTGCGAGCAAGACCGCTTAAGCCGCGAGATCGGCACCTTCACCCCTTGTGGGCGAGGCTGAGAGGGGGGTACGGAGGACGCAAGCGCTTTAAAGGATAACTGCAGCCATGACCGATTTCGACATCATCATTCTTGGTGCAGGCGCGGCGGGGCTCATGGCAGGGATCGAGGCCGGAAAGCGCGGACGCCGTGTGCTGGTGGTTGATCATGCCCGTGACCCCGGCGAAAAGATCCGCATCTCGGGCGGTGGGCGCTGCAATTTCACAAATGTAAACGCGACACATGTGCAGGGGCGCGAACGGTTTTTGAGCCAGAACCCGCGCTTTGCCCTTTCTGCGCTCTCGCGCTACACGCCCGACATGTTCATCGAAAAGGTGAAAAAGCGCGGCATCGCCTTTCATGAGAAGACGCTGGGGCAGCTGTTTTGCGATGGACCAGCCACGCAGATCGTTGCCATGCTGATCGACGAATTGCGCCAGGCTGGCGCAGCAATCTGGACGGGACGCACCGTGGGGTCGGTTGAAAAGATCGATGCAGGTTTCCGGGTTCTCGTCGGCGATGGCTATGTCACCTCTGAAAGCCTGATCGTTGCGACAGGCGGCAAGTCGATCCCCAAGATGGGGGCGACCGGTTTTGCCTATGCGCTGGCCAAGCAATTCGGGCTCAATGTCACCGATACGCGCCCGGCGCTGGTGCCGCTGACTTTTGAAGAGGGCAAGCTGGAAGAGCTGCGCGAGCTGGCGGGCGTTTCGACTGACGCCATTGTCAGCACGGGCAAGACCAAATTCCGCGAAGCGCTGCTCTTCACCCATCGCGGGCTGTCGGGCCCGGCGATCCTACAAATCTCATCCTATTGGCGCGAGGGCGACAGCATTTCCGTCGATCTTCTGCCTGAGCAAGACGCGATGGCCCTGCTGCAGGCGGCGCGCAAGGAACAGCCGCGCAATCACGTGCAGACCGTTCTGGCTGGCCACTTGCCCAAGCGCCTCGCGCAGCTCCTCGGCGAGATGATCAACCAACCGGGCATGATCGGGGATTTTTCCGACAAGAAGCTACAGCCTGTGGCCGATCAGGTGTCGCGCTGGACGCTGAAGCCGGTGGGCTCGGAAGGCTATCGCACGGCTGAGGTCACGCTTGGCGGCGTCGACACCACCGGGCTTGACGCCAAGACCATGATGGCGCGGACCGTGCCGGGACTATACTTCGTGGGCGAAGCAGTCGACGTCACCGGCTGGCTCGGCGGCTATAATTTTCAGTGGGCCTGGGCCTCTGGCTACGCCGCGGGGCAAGCGGCCTGAAGCATGTCTCCCGAAAATGGGCACCAGTTTCGGGATAAAGACATGCGGTAACTCAAAGAGCTAAAGCGCCAGGAGCGACCCTAAACAGTCGCGACGTGCTTTAAAACTTGTAGCCGAGGCGCACACCGAAATTGGAGAGGCCGTCGTTCTGCGAGCAATAGCCGTTGTTGGACGTGTGCTCGTAGGTAACGGTGGCGGTAGCGTTTTCCCCGATGCGGGCGCCGACGCCGAAGCGCTCATAAAAATTGAGGAAGCAGCCAAAATTCTTGCGGCCTGCCGCGGCGTTTTCCAGCGCGCCATTGTGCACGGCGCCGCCAAAAGTGCCTTCGAGATAAAACGGCGTATCAAAGACCGGCAATTGCCAGGTGAGGCCAGCGTGGAGAAGGCTGTCCTGGCCATCAAGATTGATGGTGGTGCCCACCTCGGGACGCGGCGAACCGATCCAGCGGAACGCATCGATATCGGGCGAGGTGAAGAGCACGTCGAAGCTGATGTCCTCGACCTGGTTCAACCGCCACTCGTTCATGAGAAACGGCAGGGCGGCATGGTGAACGTCATGCGCATGGATACCAAAGCGCAATTCGTCGACCACCCCGGCCAGCGGATGGGGATCATAAAGGTTCTGGGAAAAGGCGGGCCCGGTCGAAAGGGCCAGCATACCGATCGCACCGAAAAAGAACTTACGCAGCATCACACCGATCTCGTTGTTCCCCAAGAAGCACCTCACTAGCCCTAAAAGTCAATTCGGCTCCAGCCCGGAAGTGCAATTGCCGCGCCTGCGGCAGTAAAAGTGACCGGAAAGCCGCGATCAAGGGTTGAATTCGCGCGCCATCATCGTGATCTAACGATGATTGGTTTCAAACCGGATAATGTCATGTCTGCTTCTTTCGCCCTTTCGCTCCAGGATCTCGCCCCCATCGCTCAAGGCAGTTCGACCACCGACGCCATGGCCGAGACGGTGAAGCTGGCGCAGGCGGCGGACGACTACGGCTATAACCGCCTCTGGTACGCCGAACACCATGGTATGCCCTCGATTGCCTCTTCGGTGCCGGAAATCCTGATCGGCAGCGCTGCCGCTGCGACCAACGGCCTTCGTGTCGGCTCGGGGGGCGTCATGCTGCTCAACCACGCACCGCTCCGTATTGCCGAAGCCTATCGCACGCTCGAAGCGCTCCATCCCGGCCGCATCGATCTCGGGCTCGGCCGGGCGCCGGGCGGCGACGGCTATGCCATGCGGGCGCTTCGCTCGGGTGGCGGCGAGGAATTTTCGCAATATCTTGCTGAACTCATGGCCTTCGACGAAGACAATTTCCCGCCTGATCATCCCTATTCGCGGGTGCCGGTTTCGCCGGGCGGTATTCGCCTGCCGCCAAAATGGCTCCTGGGTTCGTCGGGCGCGAGCGCGCAGGCGGCCGGCCAGATCGGCTTCGGCTATGCCTTTGCCGCGCATTTTTCGCACACGCCGGCAGCGCCGGCCTTTGCCGCCTATCGCGAGGCCTTCGTGCCGTCCGAAGATTTTGCAGAACCCAGGACGATTTTGTGTCTGTCGGTGATCGCTGCGCCGACCGAGGAAGAGGCCGAGTTTTTGGCGACCTCACAGGCCGTCAATTGGGCGCTCTTCGTGACCGGGGAACAGCGCAACCTGATGCCGCCGGAAGCGGCGACCCAGCGGATGAAATCGCTGACTCCGCAACAGCAACAGGTCATCGCCCATCAAGGTAGCCTCTGGATGGTCGGTAGCGCCGAGCGCATGGCCGAAGAAATCACGGCCAAGGCGGACGAAGCCGGAGCGGACGAAGTGATGATCACCACCACCATTCATTCCTACGAACTGCGCCGTCGATCCTTTGAACTTTTGGCCAAGGCACTGGGTGTTTCGCCACGCGTTTGAGGGCGTTTCGGGGTGACACCCCGCGCCCTTTACGATGTTTTACGTAACCTGTGACACACTGAGCCGATTCACTCTTCCGGAAGTTGTCCTTGAGCGCGGCAAGCATCGTTCTGGCAATCAATCTTTGCGTCGGGGGCATCTTCGTCTCGGCGTTTGGTTTCATTGCCGTTTATCGGCGCTCGGCCATGGGGGCTCGCTGGCAGGCTCTCGCCTATTCGATGACCTTCGTCATCGGCCTCCTTGAATATTCCATGCCCCACCAGACCAATGCACAAGCTGCCGCCTATGGCAGTTTTGCTGCGTTTCTAACCGCCATGCTGTTGTCTAATATTGGTCTTGCGCGGCATTATGAGGTCAGGGTGCCTTGGCTCTCGCTCGGCCTCTTGTTTGCGCTGGCGCTGGGGATCAATCTTTTTACGCTCGGCATGCCGCGGGATTCGCTGGCGCGCGGGCTGATCTACCAGGCGCCCTATGCGCTGATGCATGTGATCGGCATCCAGATCATTCTGGCCAACAGATCGCGGCGCGTGCTGGATCTGACGCTGGTTTCGCTCTTTGCGCTGAGCGCCCTAACGTTCCTGGGAAAGCCATTCCTTGCGCTCGCAATCGGTTCAGGTGGGTCGGCTCAGGGCTATCTCTCGAGCAATTATGCCGCCATTTCGCAGGCGAGCGGCGGCGTCTTGATCATCGCCACTGGGTTGCTCATTCTCCTGATCATGACCCGCGACGTCATCGCCGATATGACAACGCTTTCGGAAACCGATCCGCTTTCGGGTCTGCTCAATCGGCGCGGCTTTGACGAACAGGCCGACCGGGCGCGACTGATGGCGCAGCGGGCGGGAATGCCTGCGGTGGCGATCACCGCCGATATCGACCATTTCAAGCTGATCAATGACACCTATGGCCACGACCGCGGCGATCAGGTGATCGCCATGTTTGGCGCGCTCCTGAAAGAGAGTTTTGATCAGCGGGCCGTCGTTGCGAGGATGGGAGGCGAGGAATTTGCCGTGCTCTTGCCGGGAGCCGGGCTGACGGTCGCGCGGGGCGCCGCTGAAGCAACCAGACTTAGACTAAGAGATCTACCAAAAGAAATTCGCGGCACCGATAAGCGGATTACCTGCTCATTTGGCATTGCGGTGCTCGAAGACGGCGAAAGCCTTTCAAGCCTGCTGCGGCGCGCGGACATGGCCCTTTATGATGCCAAGGCCAAGGGGAGGGACAGGGTTTCTATCGCCCCTGCCCTCAACGTGGATTCGAGCGCACACCAGAGCACTGCGGGAGCAGAAAAACTCAGTTTAGCGCCGCACGCGGAACCAGTTCGCACTCGCCGTTCGGGGTAATCTTGAGCGCCAGTTGCTGGCGGTCCAGTTCGGCGAACCAGGCTGTCCATGAGCAAGGGCTCATGCCGTCATCGACGCCAAGACCCTGGCTGCGGACGAAGCGCAGCAAAAGCTTGGATTTTTCCTCGCCGAAACGGTTGCGGATACGGGCAATTGCCGGAATGCCATTGCGATCGCTGACCCAGCTTTGGATATCGCTGTGGCGCGTAAGAGTATGCGTATTGGACATAGTTGGCCTCCTCCACGAGGTCTGGGCGCATTGGCCCTTAGCTGCTGAACGAAACCGATCCTCCATCGGTTCCTGGCAGCGATTCAATTCTGCTCGACTTGCGTGACGAGCTTTAGACGCTCCATCTCCTCCGTTGAAAAATAGTAGAGCCGGTCCGGCGGCGTATCGAGCGCGTGCAGCCACATCTCGGGGTCGACTCCGCTCTTGATGAGGTGCCGGGTGATCCGTGCTGTCGTGGCTTGCGCATCTGCCATCGCAACGCCCGCGACAGCGACGGCATCGGCGGCGCCCTCGCCAAGGCTTGCCGCATAGATCTGGTGGACGCCGATGGCGGCATCGGGACTGGCGATGCGCTCGGCGCCGGATGCAAAGATGATGGGGCACGAGGAGGCACAGAGATGTCCGGCGGCGACCTTGGTCGCGAGGGCCTTCTTCTGGATGAGGGCGCCGATCTCCAGCGCGTCCATCACCGAACCTCCGGGCGAATCGAGAACAACAGTCTTCACGTATTCGCCGCGCGCCGCAATCTCGTCGGCAAATCTTTGCGCGGAGCCGGGATCGATGCTGCCGGTCAGCTTGAGCTCGCCACCGGCCGATAGGGTAATGGCGAGCGGGGCTTCGAGGAGATCAGGCGCCGTGGTGATGGATGGCATTGGCCGGCCAGACGGATCGCCTTCTGTGGGCTGAGCGGGCGGAAGGATGGGCTCGAGCATCGGCAGCACTTCGGGCGGGGCATTGAGTGCCAATTCCCGAAAATCGACATAAAGGACGCTGGCCGTACCGATCAGCAGGGCAAAGAAGGCGGTGCGGATAATGGCGCCGTCGTCGATGGCAGCGAGCCGGGCAATGATGCCAGGGCTTGCTGATTGGGCGCGGGCATTGGCATCGGTCTTCATGCCGGGCGCGGCCCATCGGTGCGCTTGCGCTGCGCGGTTTCTATCGGGGTGACGGTGGCATCTTCGACGAGCGCCTCGGCCACGGCAGGCGTCGGTTCGGCCGGAGCGGCATCAACCTCGGGCTCGCTTTTTGGTTGGCCCGTCGTCACATCAATGCCGGCCGCTTCCATGCGACGGTAAAGTGCCATGGCCCGCAGCATTTCGGCAGCGGTGATGTTTTCCGCTTCTTCGAGCGAGGAGGACTCCCGGCGCATGGCGTCGTTGACGATCATGAGGACGAGCACCAGCACGACCGGGAGAAGATCGATAGAAATGGCGCCGGCCCAGGAGGGGATAAAATCCTGCCAATAGCGGAGCACGGCCTCGGCGCTCGAGAGAGGCGTATAGCGCCGCTGCTCGACCGGGGGCGTTGCAAGAATTTCGTCGGCGGCGGCGCTAAGCGCGGCGGACTGCGCCGCGACCGAGGCGCGCACCGTTTCCATGACCTGGCCCTGGCGATTCATCAGATCAGCCGATTGTCCATCGGCGACTGGCGCGATGAAGCCGGCCGAAAGATCATCGGAAGCGCGACGGACGGATGCCGCAACGCCGGTTTGCTGGAGGGACGCGATGATGGCCGATAGCTGCACGGCTTCGCTTTGAAAGCTATCGGTGCGCGGCTCGATGGCGCCTGGGGTCGAGACCAGTTCGCGCATCGTCGCCAGGCGCGCCGAACCCTGCTCGAAGAGCGTTGCCACTTCGTCGCGGCTGCCGGTGATGGTGGCGGCGAGCTGGTTCATCTGCGTGCCCATCTGGGTGAGCAATTGCACGACGCTGCCTGAACCGGTGGTGCCGGTCAGGGCGCCGGATTCACGCTCGTCGGCCGCGAGGCCCGAAAAGCGCTCGGCCGCGCGCTGTACGTCTGGAAGAAGGCTCTGCGCGGCGAGCGCATTGGCATGGGCGAGATCGAGGTCTTCGGCATAGCCCTGGAGCGTAACGGCCATATGCTGTTCGGTGGCGGCGGAACCGGCGAGCGCTGCCGCATTGAGCCATGAGCTCATGGCCATGATCATCAGGCAGCCGATGCCCATGGTCAGAAAAAGCCCGACGCGCTGCACGCCCGAGGTCACGAGCGGAATGAACCGCATCATGAAGGTCCAGAAAGCGTAAATCGCGACCGAGACGGCCGCCGAATAGATAATGGCAGCAAAGAAGACGAAAGTGGCGGAGCCATCGAGAAGGCCGCGCACGCCGAGATAGGTATAGACGCCGGAGGCAAGCGCCAGCACGGCGAGGGAAAAGCGCGTCATGGTTTCGACGCCGCGCACCGTCTCGCTGAGCCGGAAGGCATTGGGCTTGAGCTGCATGAATGTCCCCGCTGCTCGGGCCCGGCGGGCCCTCTTGTCGCAACGTTAACATGAGCATCCCGGCAAGATGGAGGCACAAAAGCGTGTGCGGTTCGGACCTGTTTTGGACACGGCCCTTGCCCTTGGGCCCACCGCAGCGCTAGGCCTTGGAAAAATGCGAGGAGATGCGACGTGACCAAAAAAGTGCGCTGGGGAATTCTGTCGACCGCCAATATCGGCATGGCCAAGGTAACGCCGGCCATCCAGAAGGCGGACAATTGCGAAGTGGTCGCCATTGCCTCCCGCGATCTGGGCAAGGCGCGTGAAGCCGCTGACACGCTGGGGATTGCCAAGGCCTATGGTTCCTATGAGGAGCTGTTCGCCGATCCCGAGATCGATGCGATCTACAATCCCCTGCCCAACCATCTCCATGTGCCGATGACCCTTGCCGCGACGCGCGCGGGGAAACACGTGCTCTGCGAAAAACCCATCGCCATCACTGCAAAGGAAGCCGAAGAGCTCCGGCAGGTGCCGGAGGGACAGCTCGTCATGGAGGCCTTCATGATCCGCTTCCATCCGCAATGGCAGCGGGCACGCGAGATCATCCGCTCGGGCGAACTGGGCGAAGTCCGCGCCATCAATGCGGTCTTTTCTTATTTCAACAATGACGCGGGCAATGTGCGCAACCAGGCCGATATCGGCGGCGGCGGCATTTTGGATATTGGGTGCTATCCGGTCACGACCGGGCGGTTCCTGTTCGAAGCCGAGCCGCAGCGCGTGGTCTCGCTCGTCGAGCGCGATCCCGGTTTCGGTACAGATCGGTTGGCGAGCGCCATTCTCGATTTCGGCCAGGGCAAGCGGCTGACCTTTACCTGCTCCACCCAGCTCGTGCCGCATCAGCGGGTGCTGGTGCAGGGGACCAAGGGCAAGCTTGAAATTCTCATTCCCTACAATGCGCCGCCCAACGAGCGGACGGCCATCACCGTCGATACCGGCTCGCCGCTCGATGGCTCGCTGGCGCGGCGCGAAATTCTGCCAGCCTGTGATCAATATACCGAGCAGGCGCGGGCCTTTGCCGCAGCAGTGCTCGGTGAGACGCCCCTGCCCTATGGGATCGACGATGCGATAGCCTCGATGAAGGTGCTCGATGCCATCTTCCGGAGCGAAAAATCCGAACGGTGGGAAACGGTCTGAACTGTCGTCGCGTTCATAATAACCTAGCTGGGAAAACCGCTCCATGACCGACCTTGTTCTTCTCACCGGCATTTCTGGCTTTCTCGGAGGCCATGTCGCACTGGCTCTGCTCAAGGCCGGTTATGCCGTGCGCGGCAGCGTCCGCAACCTCAATAAAACAGACAAAGTGCGGGCGACGCTTGCCAAGGCGGGGGCCGATGTCAGCCGGCTGGATTTCGTCGCGCTTGACCTGCTCGACGACAATGGGTGGGACGCCGCCATGGAGGGTGTGCGCTTTCTCCAGCACACCGCCTCGCCCTTCGTGCTCGAAATTCCAAAGGATCCGAACGAACTGATCCGGCCCGCCGTCGACGGCACGCGCCGGGCGATCGAAGCGGCGCTCAGGGCCGAGGTCGACCGCGTGGTGCTGACCTCGTCCATTGCCGCGATCCAATATGGCCACGAGGATTATTCGCGCATCCTGACCGAGGCGGACTGGACCAAGGTCGACAGCCCCAAAACGGGCGCCTATGCCAAATCAAAGACACTAGCAGAGAAAGCGGCATGGGACCTGATGGACAAGGCCGGGCGGCTCGATGATCTGGCGGTGATCAACCCAGCCGCCATTCTTGGGCCACTGCTCGACGAGGATCCGGGCACTTCGGCTGCGTTGGTCTCGCGGCTCCTCGACGGCAAACTGCCCGCCGTCCCAAAGCTGGGCATGTCGATCGTCGACGTGCG
>CAJYKO010000432.1 GCA_913775215.1 uncultured Devosia sp.
CACGTCTCCATCGTCGAGGCGCGAGATATCTATGATCAGCGCCAGATGACGGTGGCGGCGAGCGAGCCGCGCAAGATCGCTTATTCCCGGGGGCAGTGAGCCCCCTTCCCTATCTTATTGATCGCTCGGCGCCATATGGGCGAAGCGATTGGCCTCGCCTTCACGTGGCGCGGCTTCCAGCACTTCGCGACGCGCTTCGGCACGGCGACTGAATGGCAGGTTCAGCGCGGTGACGAGCTGGCGATATTCTTGACGGGCGCTGGTGTGTGACATGGACGGCACCCCGCCCAGGAGTTCATCGTCCAGCGGATCAAAGACGGTCATGCCGGTTGGGAAAAGCGAGCGGAAGATGACGCGCTCCGCGATGCCATCGGACACGCGGCAGCCAAGGCGCATGGCGATGCGATCGAGCATGGTCTGGACCTGGCGCATATTGCGCGATGACAGCATTGAAATACGGTTGCGGACCAAAACCCAGTCGATGGTGCGTCCATCGATGGCAAGACGCTCTGAGCGGGCGCGCTGTACGAGGCGGGCGTAGTGACTCAATTCGCGCGGCTCGCCGGTGACTGGATCGACGTGAGCCATGACATTGAGATCGATAAGGCTGTCATTGACCGGGGTAATCAACGTATCGGCCAGTGAATGCGCGAGGCGCGTGAGGTTGGTGTCAAAGCCCGGCGTATCGATAACGATGAATTCGGTCGACTGCTCGACCTCGGCAATAGCCTGGCGGAAGAGGTCGAATTCGACGCGGTTGTTTTCCTTGAGGGAATCACCGCGCGCCAAGGGCAGGTGGAAATGGGTGGTGTGCGGGAGGCTGAGTCCACGCTGGCGGGCCCAATCACGACGATTGCGGACGTAATGGGTCAGCGTCTGCTGTCGGCTATCGACGTCGATCGAGGCGACCTTGTAGCCCTGGTAAAGCAGATAGATGGCGAGATGAAAGGCAGTGGTGGACTTACCCGACCCGCCCTTTTCATTGCCAACGACGATGACATGCGCCGCTTGCCGAACCATCTCGCCCCCAAATCACTGCGCGGAGTCTCACCGCTTCGCGCCTTATGCACAAGAGGGGCTAGCATTAACAATATTTAAACGATTAACGCGCGTCGCGGCTGTTCACAAAAGCCCGAGGCGGGCGAGCTCGGCAGCGATTTCCGAGGAGTTGTCGTCGTTGTCGGCAATATCGGGCGGCGCATCCTTGGGCTCAAGATAGCGCCAGCCCTGGAATGGCCGCTTGGGATAAGGAACAGTCCGGATGAGGTTAGGCGACATGATGATGTCGCAATAGTCCTTGCCTTCGGCGTCCGTATAGGGCTGCAGGCGTTCGATGACCTGCCGGCAGACGATGGCGCCGGCAATGACCCAATAAATGGAGCTCTTGCCCGCCATCTCGGCGGCGCGCTTCGGCATCATGCGGGTGCGATGGACGTGGACGTCTTCGCCGTAATCGGCACCCCACCAATGGGCGCGTTCATCGCGGTAGCTTTCCAGCTCTTCGAAGCTGGAAATGCCCACGCAGAGCTTGACCATATGGATCATGCAAGCGTCCCGGGAGCGATCCGGCCCTGAATGACGTCGATCTCGTCATCGTCGACGATCCACGGCTCCTTGAGCGCCAGGGCGCGCCATTCCTGGAAAGCAGGAAGAGCATAGATTGCCTCGACATATTTCGCCGCGGTGTCGGAGATCGGTAGATCATATGTGCGCAGACGCGTCGCAAGCGGCGCATACATGGCGTCGGCGGCGGTGAACTCGCCAAAGAGGAAGGGACCACCGGAGCGGCCGAGGAGGTCACCCCAGAGCTGTTCGACGCGGTGCAAATCCTTGCGGACAGAGTCTAGATCGACCTTGCCTGGGTGAGAGGCACGAAGGTTCATTGGCGCCTGGGTACGGAGGGCCGAGAAACCGGCATGCATTTCGGAGGCCGCAGCGCGCGCGAGTGCACGATCGCGACGGTCGGCGGGCCAGATGGCCCTTTCGGGAAAAAGGTCGGCCAGATATTCGATGATGGCGAGGGTTTCGGGGACCACTAGGTCGCCATCGATCAGCACCGGGACCTTGCCTGTCGGCGAGCGCTCGGCGAGCGTTTCGCGCCAGCGATCCCCCGACAGCATCAGGACTTCGTCCTGAAAAGGGAGATCGAAATGGCGCAGCACCAGCCAGGGGCGGAGCGACCAGGTCGAATAGTTGCGATTTCCGATGAGCAGCTTCATGAAACACCTCACTGCAAAAGGAAGGGCGCCCTGTGGCAAGGCGCCCTTCCCTAAAGCTTTTCAGTAGCGATTTCCAGCGCTGGAAGTCTCACCGATCCGAGATCGACGACACTTTCCTCCTCAGCATCAGACGCCGGCCACCACTGAGATAATTAGCCCCACAGACAGGAGGCATACCAGAGCCCAGCTCACGGAATGCCAGGCCAGGGTCTTCGGTTGACTGCGCATGCGCCGCTCCTTGTCAGCCGTCCAATCCAGCCAATCCGGTGTGCACCAGTTGGCCAGTCATAGAGCGTTAACCGTGCCAATAAACCTTGGCAAGTGACCGATCTGCAACAGTCCACAGGGTGAGAGCGGGGTCAGAAAAGGCCGAACCAGAGGCCGGCAATGCCCAAAAAGGCGAAGAATCCAACGACATCCGTGATTGTCGTGACAAAAACGGCCGAGGCGATGGCGGGATCGGCCTTGAGCCGATCGAGGGCCAAGGGGATTAAAATGCCGGCTGTGCCCGCGACGATCAGGTTGATGATCATGGCGGCGGCGATGACGGCGCCCAATTGTTCGTTGCCGAAGCGAATCCATGTCACGATGCCGATGAGGATGGCGAAGATGACGCCGTTGAAAAAACCGACGACCATTTCGCGGCGGACCAGGCGGCGCAGGCGTCCGCCTTCAAGTTCACGCATGGCGAGGGCGCGGACCGTCACCGTCATGGTTTGAGCGCCGGCATTGCCGCCCATTGAGGCGACGATGGGCATGAGGATGGCCAGTTCGACCATGTGTTCGATGGTGCCGTTGAAAAGGCCGATGACGAGAGAAACGAGAACGGCGGTGACGAGATTGATGGCCAGCCACGGCGCGCGGCTGCGAACGGTGTCGACGGTCGTGTCGGAAAGATCTTCATCGCCGACGCCTGCGAGAAGCTTGATGTCTTCATCGGCTTCTTCGGTGATGACGTCGACCATGTCGTCGATGGTCAGGACGCCGACGAGGCGGCCGTTCTCGTCGACGACGCCCACTTCGACCAAGTCATAGCGCTCGAAGGCGCGCGCTGCCTCTTCCTGGTCGTCGGCTGCATCCACCAAAACCAGAGTCGTATTCATGATCGATTCGATTTTGGTGGCGCGTTTGGAGCGCAGCACACGATCGAGCGGCAGCGTGCCGAGAACCTTGTAGGCGGCGTCGACCACATAGATTTGGTAGAACTCATCGGGCAGATCGCGATCGGCGCGGAGGTAGTCGATCATCTGCCCCACCGTCCAGAATGGTGGGATGGCGATGAATTCGGTCTGCATCCGCCGGCCGGCGGACTCTTCAGGAAAATCAAGGCTGCGCTTGAGGCTCAGGCGCTCGAAAGTCGGTAGCGCCGAGAGAATTTCGTTCTGGTCGGCCTTGTCGAGGTCTTCCAGAATCGCAACCGCGTCGTCGCTATCGAGATTGGCGACGCCTCGGGCGATTTCAGAATTGGGTATCGCCTCCATCACCTCGAGGCGAATGCTCTCGTCGACTTCGGTCAGCGCGGAATAATCGAACTGATCGCCGAGCAGTTGGACGAGTGCGACACGCTCATCGTGATCGAGCATTTCGAGCACGTCGCCGACGTCGGAGGTGTGGAGCGGCTCCATGACGAGAGCCACATCCTCGGCGCGCTTGGCAGCAAGGAAGGCACGCAGACGCTCAAGCCAAAGCGGGGTGATGCGATCCTCAGCGTCGCGAAAGGCGCCGGTATCCATGTCGGACGAAGGGCCGAGGTCTGTCTCGAAATCGCTGCTCATCGGGAGCCCCTTCGTCGGATGGGTGTTTTAGGGCACGGCCAGCAGTAGCCAATCGAACGAGAAGGCGCCAGACTGGGGCCGCAAAGTTTGGCGACAATTTCGCATCCGACCTATGCATGTGAGGAGGCAGACATGTCAGCCGGCAAAGATCTTGACCCCCACTTCGACCGAATCGAGGCAATCGCGAAGGCGCGGGGCCTCTCGCGGTTCGAGCGCACCACAAGCTATGGGACCCCTGCCCTCAAGGTTTCGGACCGGACCTTTGTCAGATTGCTGGATGCGACGACGCTGGTTTTGCAGTGCCCGCTCGATCAGAAGGTGCTGCTGATGGAAATCTCGCCGGAGATTTACTTCGAGACCGACCACTATGTCGGTTACGACACCGTGCTGGTCCGGCTCGATGCGATCGATGACGAGGAACTGGCGCTGCGGATCGAGGACGCTTGGCGGTTCAAAGAAGGCGAAAGCGGTTGATGCTTGCGGGCCTGTCGAAAACGCCACCGGCCATTCGTCGTGAGGGCAGGATGTTTTCTGGAGCAGCGCCTTGACCCAAAGCTTTACCCTTGCCTGTGCCTGTGGCCGGTTTCATTTGGAAGTGACCGGCGAGCCCCTGATCACTGCCGAATGCCATTGCAATTCCTGTCGCGCCGGGAGCCGGCAACTGTCGGCGCTGCCTCTCGCGCGTCCGACGACCGCCGAGAATGGGGGAACGCCCTATGTCCTCTATCGGAAGGATCGCGTCCGCTTTCCCGATGGCACCGCGCTGTTGCGTGGGTACCGCCTCTCGAAAAAAGCGCCGACGCGACGCGTCGTGACGACCTGTTGCAATACGCCAGTGTTCGTTGAGTTCAACGGCGGTCACTGGCTGAGTCTTTACGTCAGCCTTTGGAACCAGGCGGTGCGGCCTAGCATGCAGATTCGGACGCAGACCGGGGATGTACCGGCTGGTACGTCGCTTGATTCCAAGCTCCCAGCTGGCGGCTGGACCACTGCGGGTTTCTACGGAAAGCTGCTGATGGCCTGGATAGCGATGGGGTTCAAGTCGCCAAAGGTCGAGGTAGAAGAAGCACCCGTGGGATGACTTGCGCTAGAAAACAAAAAAGCCGCCCGCAGGCAGCTTTTTGTTTCTCCCCTTGAGGGAGAATGGTGCGGTCGAGAAGACTCGAACTTCCACGCCTCGCGGCACAGCGACCTCAACGCTGCGCGTCTACCAATTCCGCCACGACCGCACATCTGTGGTAGAAGCCCTCGGTGCCGAAGCGCCTTGAGCGAGTGGGGATGTAGCAAAGGACTTGGCGAACCTCAAGCACCTAAATCGAGATTTCTTTCAAGCCTGTGGAAGATCGGCAATCAGCCGTGCTTATAGACCTTCTCCGTGACGAGAACGCGAAGCTGACCATCCTCGACATTGACTTCGCCGCGGGCGATCAGCGTATGGTTGGCGTAAATGGAAAGCGGATCATTTTCGGACTGTTCGAGCTCGATCACCGCGCCGCGGCCCATGCGCAGCAAATGATGGATCGGCATGAGCGTTGCGCCGAGCTCAACGGTGATATCGACTTCAATATTGTCCAGGGTGTTCATAGATAACATTCTGAAGAAGGGCCGCTGCGCAGGATGCCGGCGGACTTGATGCGTTAAGGATTGCTCAGGCTTGGTTATGGAAGTCTTAACGAGCGCCGATGAGGCGTGCCAAATTCGTTCGAAATTGCATCGAGACGATACGCAGGCGGTCGAATGGACGCAGTTCGATGGTCTGATGGACTACGAAGAAACGCTCGCGGCCATGGAAGCGCGGGCAGCAGCGATCGCCACGGGCGAAGCGTCGGAGGCAATCTGGTTGCTGGAGCATCCGCCGCTTTATACCGCCGGGACTTCGGCACAGGCGGAGGACCTGATCGACGCGCGATTTCCCGTTTATGCGGCGGGGCGCGGCGGCCAGTACACTTATCATGGGCCTGGGCAGCGTGTGGCCTATGTGATGCTCGACCTGACGCAGCGCGGACGCGATGTGCGATGCCTCGTTAAAGGGTTGGAGCAGTGGGTTATCGACACGCTTGAGGCTCACAATATCCACGGCGAGCGGCGCGAAGGTCGAATCGGGGTTTGGGTGCAAAGGCCGGATCGCGGCATCAGTCGTGAGGATAAGATTGCGGCAATTGGCGTTCGCGTGCGCAAGTGGGTGACCTTCCATGGCATCTCGCTCAATGTGTCGCCGGACCTAGGGCACTATAGTGGCATCGTGCCTTGTGGAATCACCGACCAGGGCGTGACGAGCTTCGAGGATCTCGGACAATTGGCATCGCTGTCGGAGGTCGATTCGATCCTTCGTGCAAAGTTCGAGACGATCTTTGGGCGAACGGTGGATGGCCTTCCGGAATTGGTCTCTGCCCTTTCGACCTGACTTTGCAGAAACAAAAGGGATGATCCTTTTTTGCGTGAGACGCACTAACCTTAGAAGCAATCCCGAATCGAGGAGCCCGGCATGACTACGGACGACCTGAAACGCCTCTTTACTCGCCAGACCCTATTCCGGCTCGACGCGATCCTTTCACCCAAGCTGGTGCCGATCCTTTATGCGCTCGGGCTGGCCTCGATACTCCTCTGGGCCATCAATCACTTCTTCTACCGGTTCGGCATGGGTTTCGGAAACGGTCTGTGGGGCATTCTCGAAATCGTGGTGTTCGGGCTGGCGGCCTTTGTTGCCCTGCGTATCGGCTGCGAGGCGTTGCTGGTCTGGTTCAAGAATCATGAGGCGGCGGGCGATACCGTCATCCGCCCGCGCTATTCGGCGTCATTGCTCGATGAAGTGCGTGAGGCCATTCGCGACCTTGCCGACCACGGCGAAGAGCCTGGCTATGACGACGCCGACGATTACATCACTCCGGCAACCGATGCGCCGCCCAGCGTCGTCGACGAGATCAAGCGTGAGCCGTCGACCACTGCAGGCGAGCCGTTCAAGCCGCGCCGGACCGCAAAGCGCACTCCGCCGCAATCACCCATTACCTGACACTTTTTGCATCGCTGAAAACAAAAAAGGCCGCCGTGGATTGCTCCCAGCGGCCTTCTTCGTTGGCTGAGGCCAACTATTTTTTATTGACACTCCAGGCGCCAGGACCGGCGAAAACCAGATAGAGGAAAACAAAGCAGAACAGGACGGCTGCGTCGCCGCCGTTGAGCGTTGGGAAGAAGCTCGATGGAGCATGGGCCATGAAGTAGGCTACGGCCATGGTGCCCGAGGCGAGGAAAGCGGCAGGGCGGGTGAAGAAGCCGATGGCGATCAAAACGCCGGTGACGATTTCGATGACGCCAGCGAACCAGAAAATCGAGAAGGCAGGTGTCGGGAATTCGGAGGCTGGGAAGCCAATCAGCTTCTGCGTGCCGTGAGCGAGGAAAAGCAGCGCCGTAATGATACGCAGCACGGCGAGGGCCTGCGGCGCATAGGCGGAGAGACGATCGAACATTGAATAACTCCCGTTAGCTGCGCCAGGGCCGGCGCAAGATCGACATGGGTAACCCGCTTTAAATGTTCCAAGAAAGACGAACAGAGGCGAACGCACTGTTCACTCAACGGTTTCAAGATGCCGTGTCCAGCGCTGCGCGAAGGGCAGATGACCCCATATTGGGGGGCAGTAACATTGCGTAACCGTCCAACATTCGGTATGACGCGCCATCCTTTCATCTACCGGACTCTGCACGCGCATGAATCAGGCGCCCAAAATCGGTTTAGTCAGCCTCGGCTGCCCGAAGGCACTCGTGGACAGCGAGCGCATCATGACGACGCTGCGCGCGCAGGGCTATTCGTTTAGCCGCGACTATGCCGGCGCCGACATTGTGCTCGTCAACACATGCGGGTTCCTCGACAGCGCCAAGCAGGAAAGCCTTGAGGCGATCGGCGAAGCGCTCAATGAAAACGGTCGCGTGATCGTTACGGGATGCCTTGGCGTCGAAGAGGGTCTCATCCGCGAAACGCATCCGAGCGTGCTCGCGATCACTGGCCCGCATCAGTACGAGAGCGTTGTTTCGGCGGTGCACGACCATCTGCCGCCCGTGCCGAACCGGTTCGTGGACCTGGTGCCGGAAAGCGGGCTGAAGCTGACGCCGCGTCACTATGCGTATCTGAAAATTTCCGAAGGCTGCAACAATCGCTGCTCGTTCTGCATCATCCCGCAGATTCGTGGCGATCTGGTTTCGCGCCCGGCTGCCGGTATTCTGGGTGAGGCCGAGGGCCTGATCCGTTCCGGCGTCAAGGAGCTGCTGGTGATCTCGCAGGATACCAGCGCCTATGGCGTCGATATCAAATATGCCGAATCCAAGTATCGCGGTCGCGATGTGAAGGCGAAGTTCTACGATCTCGCCAAGGAACTCGGGCAGTTGGGCGCTTGGACGCGCCTTCACTATGTCTATCCTTACCCGCATGTCGATCAGGTCATCGAGCTGATGGCTGAGGGCCTGGTGCTGCCCTATCTCGACATTCCGTTCCAGCATGCCTCGCCCAATGTACTCAAATCCATGCGGCGCCCGGCGAACCAGGAAAAGACGCTCGACCGGATCAAGAAGTGGCGCGATATCTGCCCCGATCTGGCGATCCGTTCCAACTTCATCGTCGGCTATCCGGGCGAAACCGAAGAAGATTTCGAGTTCCTCCTCGATTGGCTGGAAGAGGCCGAGATCGATCGCGCCGGCTGCTTCAAGTACGAGCCCGTTACCGGCGCTCCGGCAAATGAACTCGACGGCATCGTGCCGGACGAGGTCAAGGAAGAACGTTTCGCGCAGCTCATGGAAGTGGCGCAGGATGTGTCGTTCCACCGCCTCAGCCAGAAGGTCGGCCGGACCATCGACGTGATCGTCGACGACGTGCGCCCGGAAGAGAACCGCGTTATCGCCCGCTCCAAATGGGATGCGCCGGAGATCGACGGCCAGGTGATCGTCAGCAAGGCGGACGGCATCAAGATCGGGGATATCGTTTCGGTCACGGTGACCGACAATGACGAATACGATCTCTTTGCCGAACCGGCAGCGCATTAGGAAAATCCCCGCTTCGGCGGGGATTTTTGTTTTTGGCTTTAGCGCGCATAGGCGTTGAACGGGTTGTCGTGCGTTAGCTGGGTGATCGTTGCTTCATCGACGCCGGCAGCGCGCAGCGCAGGCAGCAACCAGTCGGACAGGTGTGTGTATGGTCGGGGGACGCCACCGCCGGGCTGTGCGGGATCATACCAGCCGAGATCGTGGCTGAGCAGCAATCGCGGGCCAAGGCCGGCGTCCAAAGCCTTGAGGATCAGCGGCAGGATCTCATCGTCGTTGCCGTGGCCGATATTGTCATATTCGATCCAGGCACCGCGGGCAGCCACCGCCTTGTGGAGTTCGAAATCGGGTTCGGCCTGTGTGTGAATGGAAATGAAGCGTTCAAGCGATCCCCCTTCGGCGGCGATGATGTCGAGTTGGTCCATGACCACGCGGCCCTTGATCGTATGCGAGCCGATGATGGCGCCGGTTCTCTTGGCGGCACGAGCGGCGGCGCGAAGGATGCGCTCTTCGAGCGGCGTGATTCCATCGTCGCTGGCGCTGATCTTGATCCAGGCGGCTATAACGCCTGTCCCCTCAATGCCGTCCGTCAGTTCGGCATGCATCCAGGCTTCAAGTTCGTCCTGACTGGCGGCGGCAACCCAGGCGGGAATCCACGGCTCGCGGTAATTGCCGGTGGGCACAACGATGGGCATGCCGGTGGCTTTTGATACGGCGAGGTCGATATCAGCCCGGCGCCCTACCCCGCCCGTTGTGCATTCGACGATGGCAGTTACACCGCGCGCCTTGGCGGCTTCAATCTGGGGTGCCATCAGCGCAACGACGTCTGCCGCTTCGGCCTCGGCATATCCTGGTTGGTCGGGTGTGCGCAGATCGACGAAGACATGCTCATGCGGCAGAATCAGCCCGAGCTGACTGTGCTCCAAAGCGCCAAGTGTCGTATGTAGTCGCTTCAATATAGGATCCTCCATCCTCCATGCAGTTTGGGGCCTAGGCGTCAAAAGGACAACCGAACAAAGCTCGGAACAATTTGGCGCCTGCGCGACGACGAAAAGAACGGCATTCCGCCCGCCACCGACGCCGTAAATTACTCATCCGAAGCAGGCATTTAGCACTTTACGGTAAGGCGAGCGCCATCGCATCTCGTGGACCAATTGCTCCGCTTGATGGATTAGCGTCTCAAATGAACAAGCTTCTCGCTTCGGCCGTTACGGCTCTGGTGCTCTCCAGCGCGCCTGTGCTGGCGCAGCCGACCGATATTCTCAACGCCTCCTATGACATTGCGCGCGAACTGTTCGAAGCCGAGAACGCAGCCTATGCTGCAAGCGGTGCGACAGTGACAGTCAACCAGTCCCATGCCGGTTCATCGGCACAGGCCCGCGCCATTCTCGAAGGGCTGCAGGCTGACGTTGCCACCTTCAATCAGGTTACGGATATCCAAAAACTCGTCGAAGGCGGCTATGTCAGCGACGATTGGGCGAGCGAATTCCCCAACAATGCTGCGCCGTTCTATTCCTTCCCCTCGTTTCTCGTGCGCGCAGGTAATCCCAAGGGCATCAAGGATTGGGGCGATCTCGCCGCCGAAGGCGTGCAGGTGATTTTTCCGAACCCGAAAACCTCGGGTAACGGCCGCTATACCTATCTCGCCGCCCGCGCTTGGGCGACCGAGGAATTTGCGGGTGATGAAGCCAAGATCGAGGAATTCCTCACCAAGCTTTTCGCCAATGTCCCCGTGTTCGAAACCGGCGGCCGCGCAGCAACCACCGCATTCACCGAACGCCAGCTTGGCGATGTGCTTGTAACGTTCGAAGCTGAAACACTGGGCGTCGTGAAGCAGCTTGGCGCAGACAAATACGAAGCTGTGGTTCCTTCGGTCAGCTTCCTGTCCGAATTCCCGGTGGCCATCGTCGACAAGGTGGTTGATGCCCGCGGCAGTCGTGATCTCGCCAAGGCCTATCTCGATTTCCTCTTCACACCTGAAGGTCAAGAAGTCGCTGCAGCCAATTTCCACCGCCCGCAGGACGAGACCGTGGCTGCGGCTCACGCCTCGACCTTCCCCGAGGTTCGGCTCGTGACCGTCGAAGATGCCTTTGGTGGTTGGGACAAGGTGGCGAGCGAGCATTTCGCCGACGGCGGCTTGCTCGATAAGGTCTTCGTCAATCAGTAACGCCAGCGTTACGTCATGACTTTGGCGCGGCTTCGGCCGCGCCTTATTCCGTTTTTCGAGGGGCACATGGCCAAGCAACGCAGCAAGCATCTGCTGCCCGGTTTCGGGCTGACCATGGGCATATCGCTTTTCTATCTTACGCTCATCATCTTGCTGCCGATCCTGGCCATGCTGCTCAAGGTGGCCGGGATGGGCCTGCCCGAGTTCTGGCGCATCGTCAGCTCGAACCGCGCGCTTGCAGCCTATCGGGTTACCTTCAGTTCGGCGCTGATCGCGACCGTGGTCAATGGGATCGTAGGGCTGTTGTTGGCTTGGGTTTTGACGCGCTATCGTTTTCCCGGCCGGCGCATTCTCGATGCCCTCGTGGACTTGCCTTTCGCGCTGCCGACGGCGGTAGCGGGCTTGGTACTGGTCACGCTTTTTGCTGAAACTGGCTGGTACGGGCACTTGCTCGAGCCGAATGGCATCAAGGTCAACTACACCCAGCTCGGCATTATCTGCGCCATGACATTTACTTCGCTCCCCTTCGTGGTGCGGGCCGTGCAGCCGGTGCTTGAGGAGGTGGACGCGGATTTCGAAAGTGCTGCGACGACGCTTGGCGCCTCACGCTGGCAGGTTTTTACGCGCATCATCTGGCCGACCATCCTGCCAGCTTTCATCGGCGGCTGCGTTTTGTCGTTTGCGCGCTCGCTCGGGGAATTCGGAGCCGTGGTGTTCATCGCCGGTAATCTTCCTGGCCTGACCGAGATCGTTTCGCTGCTGATCTTCATTCGGCTCGACGAGTACAATTACGAGGCTGCTGCGGCACTGGCTTTCGTGCTGCTGGTGGTAGCTTTGGTTACCCTCATCGCCACCAACATGCTTGCCGCCTGGCAGGTCCGCTATGTTGGAAGGAAAGCCTGATGGTCGGCGCCAAGCCACGGTCTGCCGGAAGCCTTTTACTGATTGGGCTGGCTTTCGTCTTTGCTGGGGTCGCCCTTGTCGCGCCATTGGCGCTAATTTTCAGTTTTGCCCTGCGTGAGGGATTTGGCCCCTATTTTGCGGCCATCTTCGAGCCCGGAACGTTGCATGCGATCTTTTTGACGGTGATCACCGCCATCATCGTCGTGCCTATCGATATGGTCGTTGGCGCAGCGCTCGCCTGGCTTGTGACGCGGTTTAAGTTCCGCGGGCAACAGTTTCTGGTATCGATCATCGAGTTACCGGCGGCGATTAGCCCGATCGTCGCGGGCGTTGTCTATCTCTTTCTCTATGGCAATCAGGGGCTTTTCGGACCGATCCTGCAGTCCTTGGGCCTACAGGTGATGTTCACGCCCTTGGCGATCGTGCTCGTCAGCCTTTTTGTTACTGCGCCCTATGTGGCGCGCGAATTGATCCCTCTGATGCGGCAACAGGGGACCGAGGACGAGGAAGCGGCGCTGTCACTGGGGGCCAATGGCTGGCAGATGTTCTGGCATGTGACCCTTCCCAATATCCGCTGGGGACTGATCTAT
>CAJYKO010000433.1 GCA_913775215.1 uncultured Devosia sp.
TAGGCCTGCAGGTTCGGGTAATCGGCAATGCGCTTGAGATTGGTCTTGAAGAGGCCGTGATAGGCGGCATCAAACCGCACGAGGGTCACGAAGGCGCGAATGTCGGTTTCGGTCAGTGCCTCGCCAAAAAGGAATGACTTGCCGTCGATCTTGGCTTCGAGCGTATCGAGGGCTCCGAAGACGTCGGCATAGGCTTCGTCATAGGCTTGCTGGGTGGTGGCAAAGCCGGCGCGATAGACGCCATTGTTGAGGCGCGGATAGATGTAATCGTTGAGAGCGTCGATCTCGGCGCGGAAGGTTTCCGGGTAGAGATCGTATTGATTGGACGCCAGGGCGCCGAAACCGGAATTGAGCATGCGGAGAATATCCGCGCTCTCATTGTTGACGATGGTCCCAAGCTTCTTGTCCCAGAGCACCGGCACGGTGGCGCGGCCGCTGACCTCAGGATCAGCCTTGGTGTAGATCTCGTGCATATAGGTCGCGCCATTGATCGGATCGGGCTCTGCAAAACGCCAGCCTTCGGCGCTGAGCTCGGGCTCGACGACCGAAACGCTGATGACCTCTTCGAGACCCTTGAGAGTGCGGCCGATCAGGGTGCGCGAGGCCCAGGGGCAGATGAGCCCGACATAGAGGTGATAGCGCCCGGCCTCTGCGGCAAAGCCGGCTTCGCCAGTGGGACCGGCGCTGCCGTCCGGCGTCACCCAATTGCGGAAGGAAGATGTCTGGCGCACGAAGCCGCCCTTGGCATCGACACCCTGAACCGGCTGCCAGTCTGCAGTCCATTTTCCGTTGACGAGCATGGCAAAAACCCTTTCCGCATTGCGCTTTTCCTTGCCTTGCAAGTGCGCCTCAATGCGGATGGGGTAAAGGCCTCAGTGCCGAACGCGTTGTTCGACAGAGGTTGAAAGTCAGCGTTCGCTCAGGCGCGGCATCAGTTCGACGAAGTTGCAGGGCTTGTGCCGATAGTCGAGCTGATGGGTCAGAATGCCTTCCCAGGCATCGCGGCAGGCGCCGCGCGAGCCGGGGAGGCAGAAGACGAAGGTGGTGCCGATGAGGCCTGCCGTGGCGCGGGACTGCAGCGAGCTCGTGCCGACCGTCGTGGCCGAATATTGATGAAAGAGGACGGAAAACCCTTCCATCCGCTTATCGAAGAGAGGCTCGACGGCTTCAGGGGTCACGTCGCGGCCGGAAAAACCAGTGCCGCCGGTCGTGAGAATCACGTCGACTTTGGGGTCAGCGACATAAGCCTGGACGGCGGTGCGGATGAGCTGGATATCGTCGCGGACAACCTGGCGGTCATGACAGGTGTGGCCATCGGCTTCGAGCAGCGATTTCAGCAGCGCGCCGCCTGTGTCGGTTTCGAGCGTGCGGGTATCAGAAACGGCGATGACGGCGATGGACAGCGGCTTGAACGCGCGGTCTTCAAACTGTTCCGTCTTGAACATGGCGCTCACTCTCCGGGGTTTCGATCAGTTCATTGGGCACTGCTTCTTCGGACCGCAGCACCATCTCGTCTTACTCTGCATCCATATCAGCGCGCGGATCGAGCACAATCGATTCGGGCGTGACCTGCTTGTCATTGCCCATGGGTTGGAAGGGCGCGCGGGCCGAGGCATCGACGCTCTTCCTGACGCGCATGCGGAGATAGGCGAAGACCGCGACGACAGCGTGGAAAAGTGCCGTGATGAGAAAGAGTGCGGCCGGCGAAATATTGCTCATCAACACCGAAGCGAGAGCAGGACCGATGGCCAAGCCAACGCCGAGAATGAGCAACATGCCGCCGGCGATCTTGGCGAAATTGCCATCGCTGGCAAAGTCGTTCGCATGGGCGACGGCGATCGGATAGAGCGGATTGGCGGCAAGGCCATAGAGGGCAAAAAGGATATACATCACCCAGCCGGCAGCGGGATTGATGGTGACGATGAGGATGCCGACTACCGCAGAAGAGGCGGCAAGGCCGATCATGACCATGCGGCGGTCGATGCGGTCGGAGAGACGGCCGAAGGGGATTTGCGCGACGGCGCCGGCGATGGCGGCAATGGCAAAGAGCAAGGCGATGCCGGCAGCGTCGAGCCCTTGCTCATAGCCATAGACGGGGGCGAGTGTACCGAAGGCGCCATTGGCCATGCCGCAGCAGAAGGCGGCAACGGCAGCGACAGGTGAGGTCTTGATCAGAAGCGGTAGGTCGAGCTTGGCGGACGCCAAGGGACGCGGCTGCGGGCTCGAGGTGAGGGCAGGCGGCATCAGCGCACAGATGAAGCTGATGGCGCCGATGACGAAGGGGAGATAGCCAGCGGTGCCGGTGATCGACATAGCCATCTGGCCGACCGTGGAGGCGGCGAGGTTGATGGTCACATAGATCGAAAAGATCGTACCGCGGCTCTTGTTGTCGGCGACCTCGTTGAGCCAGCTTTCAACGATCATGGCGGCGCCGGCAAAGCAGAAGCCTGAGAGAGCGCGCAGCACGATCCAGCCGACGTCGTTGATCCACAAAAGGTTGAGCAGGATGGTGATGGTGCCGATGGCAGCCATGACCGAAAAAGCGCG
>CAJYKO010000434.1 GCA_913775215.1 uncultured Devosia sp.
CACAGCGCCCGTGCCATCCGGGCCGAGAAGGTAGGCCAACGCTTCGGTGCCATTGGTGAAGGGCACGATCTGATTGGCGACACCGGCGCGCCGGATGTTTTTCTCGATGAGGCGAGCATGGCCCTCATCGTCCTCGATCATGATGATCGTCACTGGCCTTGCGTCAGTCATTGCCGGAAGTCCCCAAATGGCTACGCAGGTCGCGCGGCAGGTTGATTACAAAAGCGGTACCTTGCCCGAGTGTCGAGCGCAGAGTTACGTCTCCGCCGAGGCTTCGGACCATGGTGCGCACATGCGCCAGCCCGATGCCTTCGCCGGGCTGGCTCTGCTTGCCCGAGCGGCGGAACAGCTCGAACACGCGCTCATGGTCTGTATCGGCGATACCACGGCCGTTATCTTCGACTTCGATCTCTACCCGGTTCCCGGGCACATGTCGCGCTCGGATCATCACCTTGAGCGGACGCTCAGGCTCCTGATACTTGACGGCGTTGTCGAGAAGATTGCCCAGCACTTGTTCGAGCGAAAGGCGGTCGGAAATGATTTTGCCGACGCGAATATCGACCTCGATCTTGCCTTCGCCCTCCGCCACCTGATGGTGGACGGCGGCGCTCGATGCCTCGGCGATTTCTTTGATGTCGACCTGCTCGGGCTTGAGCTGGCGGCGGCCTTCGCGGGAAATCTTGAGAATTGCGTTGATCAGGCCATCCATCTTGCGCGTCGCCGCGCGGATGAAAGAGATGGCCTCAGGCAGTTCCTCGGTCGCAGCTTCCTTGGCTTCGACAAAATGCGGATCGGTGTCGGAAGGCTTGGCCTCCATATAGCTGCGCAACACGCCGATGCTGGTTTCGAGCTCGCTGGTGAAGCCCATGATGTTAACCAGAGGCGCGCGTAAATCATGCGTCACGATATAGGCAAAGCGCTGAATTTCCTCGTTTGCCTTGCCGAGATCGGAGGTGCGCTCGCGCACGCGCTGTTCGAGCCCGCTATTGGCTTCCTCGATTTGCCGCCGCGCCTTGACGATTTCGGCCGTGTAGGAAATCACCGCCCAGATGGCACCCGAGACCACCAAAAGAATCACAAGGCCGCCACCGATGGAGATCCAGCGCAGCGCTTCGATCGTGCTGCGCTGATTTTGGACGCCTTCGGTCAGTCGCGCATCGATTTCTTCGATAAAGCCATCGACGAAGGCCCGGCTGCGGTCCATCGCCTCCTTGCCTTCATTGGTGTTGATCAGCGCCAACGCCGCATCACGATTGCCTGCCCGCGCCTCGGCGATCGTCCGGTCCATCTCGTCAATCTTGAAGGCGACGTCGGCCTTGAGCTGATTGAACGGTGCTTCTTCCTCGGGGTAGGGCGCCAGGATTTCCTGCAGGCGGGCCAATTGCGTATCGACAAGCGGCCGGGCCTCATCAAAGGGCTGGAGGTAAGCTTCATCGAGGGTGATGATGTAGCCGCGCTGTCCGGTTTCCATATCCTGAAGCTGCGTTCGCAAATCGACGATCACGCGCCGCGCGATCCGGCCTTCAATGACCTCGTCGAAATAGCCCTGCGACCGTTCGACTAGCCACACATTGGCGCCCACGATCCCGAGAAGAGCGAGGAGCCCCACGAGCAGAAGCGCGGCTGTGGACCTGATAAAGGTCTTGCTGGTTATGGGCATGAGCAATTCCGGTGACGCTTGAGCCTTCATCGCCCGAATGGTGGGCTAGGGCAATATAGTAGATTAACCCGTGACCGGTTTCCCTTTGTTCTCCCACCATATTCGCCATGGGAAACAGAATCTTAAGCGTCACTGTGCGAGTTTAGCGACTGTTTCGAGGTCGGTTGCTGCGACCAAAAGTGGAGTTAGGGCCAGTATGGGCAAGCGTAACCTGCCCGAATCTCCGGTGTCTGATGCGCCCCACGTACCTGTCCTCCTGGACGAGGTGGTGGCTGCGTTCGCGCCGCTCGCTGGCCGCCGTGTCGTCGATGGCACCTTTGGCGCGGGCGGTTATTCGCGCGCGCTGCTCCTTGCAGGTGCCGATGTCGTCGCCATCGATCGCGACCCTTCGGTCAGGGTTCACGCAGACCGACTCAGCGCCGAATTTCCTGGTCGATTCCAGTTCGTGCCCGGCACGTTTTCAGAGCTCGATACGCTCGCGGCACCGCATGGCCCGATCGGTGGGGTTGTCCTTGATATCGGCGTCAGCTCCATGCAGTTGGACGAAAGCGAGCGCGGTTTTTCCTTCATGCGTGAAGGTCCGCTCGACATGCGCATGAGCCAGTCGGGTGAAAGCGCTGCCGATCTCGTCAATGGGCTTGAGCAGGATGCGCTTGCCAATCTCCTTTATGCCTTCGGCGAAGAGCGCAAATCGCGCCGCATCGCGCAATTCATCGTCGCTGCACGCGAGCAGGCGCCGATCGGGACGACGCTCGAACTTGCCCGCATCATCGAAAAGGCCATCGGCCGTAAGCCGGGCGATGCGCATCCGGCGACCCGTTCGTTCCAGGCCCTGCGCATTGCGGTCAATGGCGAATTCGACCAGCTGGTCGAAGGGCTTTTCGCTGCCGAGCGTTTGCTGGGCGAGGGCGGTATCCTGTCGGTCGTCACCTTCCATTCGCTTGAAGATCGCATAGCCAAGCGCTTCTTCGATCCGGATAAGGGCGGTCCGGCCCAGTCGCGCCATCTGCCGCAGGTTGCGCTCGAACCGCGCCGCTGGGATCCGGTGGCCAAGGCGATCAAGCCCGGCGCAGCCGAACTCGATCGCAATCCCCGCGCGCGATCCTCAGTCCTCCGCAGCGCCGTCCGCACCGATGTTTTGGCGCGCGAAACGTCTTATGACCAGCTCGGCGTGCCGGTTTTGCGGGGTGCCGCATGATCCGGCGCATCAATATATTTCTGATCTGCACCAGCATCGTCATGCTGGTCGGCGTCTACATGCTCAAATTCTCGATCGAAGGCACGGCATCCGAACGCACGTCCCTTCAGTCGCACATTTCCGAGCAGGAAGATGAGTTGACGACGCTCAAGGCCGATTGGGCCGTGCTCAATCAGCCCGGCTATGTCGAGCCCATCGTGCGCCGCCATCAGGCGG
>CAJYKO010000435.1 GCA_913775215.1 uncultured Devosia sp.
CGCCTGGCTTCGGCCGGGCGGCTCAGCATGGGCCGGTTCGAGATCATCGAGACGGCGTAAGCCGACAAGGAGACCAGCATGTCGGAAATCGAACTCAAGCATGTCGGCAAACACTATGGCGCGGTGAGCGTGCTCGAAGACATCTCGCTCGAAATGGGGGATGGCGAATTCGTCGTGCTGGTCGGGCCTTCGGGCTGCGGGAAATCGACGCTGCTGCGGATGATCGCAGGGCTCGAGGACATCACGGCCGGCGAGATCACGATTGGCGGCAAGGTCGTCAACAATATGCCAGCCAAGGAGCGGGACATCGCGATGGTATTCCAGTCCTATGCGCTTTATCCGCATATGAAGGTCGCCGACAATATGAGCTTTTCGCTCCGGCTCGCCGGCACCTCCAAGGCCGAGATCAAGGCAAGGGTGGCGGAAGCGGCAAGCATTCTTGGGCTTGAAAACCTCCTTGATCGCCTGCCGCGCGAGCTGTCGGGTGGGCAGCGGCAGCGCGTTGCCATGGGCCGCGCAATCGTGCGCAATCCGCGCGCGTTTTTGTTCGACGAGCCGCTCTCCAATCTCGACGCCAAGCTGCGCGTCAAAATGCGGGGTGAGATCAAGCGGCTGCATCAGCGGCTGGGCAAAACCATGATCTATGTGACGCATGACCAGACCGAAGCCATGACCATGGCCGACAAGATCGTTGTGCTCAATGGCGGTCGGATCGAACAGGCCGGTGCGCCGCTCGAGCTTTATAACAACCCGGCCAATCTGTTTGTCGCCGGGTTCATCGGCTCGCCCGAGATCAATCTCTTCGAGGCGCGCTATGAGGGGGGGAGCGAAGTGCAGGTTGGCGGCAAGGCTCTGCCGATCGGGGTGCCGCTCGATGTCGCGCCGGGCACGGACGTGGTCTATGGCGTGCGGCCGCAGCAGATCGCGGTGGGGACAGCAGGCGTGCCGGTCACGGTCCAAATCGTCGAGCCGACAGGCGATGCGCAGGAAGTGCTGGCGCGATTGGGCGAGAAAGATATTTCGATCGTCGTGCGCGATCATGCGCTTCTTCGTCCAGGCGATCAGATCAATCTCGTCATCGACCCCGCGCGCATTTTCATCTTCGATAGGGCAACGGGGCTTAGGCTGCGGTGACTTTTGCGCGCAAGCAGTTTGATCCCGGCGCGAGTGGTCCTCTCGATGGCATTCGGGTGCTCGACCTCAGCCGGCTGATGGCGGGCAATATGCTCAGCCTGCAACTGGCCGATTTTGGCGCCGATGTCATAAAGATCGAGCCGCCTGAGGGTGATCCCTTGCGCGACTGGAAGGACGACGGGCATTCGCTGTTCTGGAAGACCTATGGTCGCAACAAACGCTCGGTGATGCTGAACCTGCGCAAGGCGGCAGCGATGGATGCGCTGTGGCGGTTGATTGAGACAGCCGATGTGTTCATCGAGAATTTTCGCCCTGGAACGCTCGAAAAGATGGGGCTGGCGCCGGAAAGGCTGCTGGAGCGCAATGCCAAGCTGATCGTCGTGCGTATTTCCGGTTTCGGCCAGACGGGACCCTATGCCCATCTTCCCGGCTTCGGGACGATTGTCGAAGCCATGAGCGGTTTTGCCGATCGCACAGGATTCCGCGACCGCGAGCCGGTGTTGCCGCCCCTGGCGCTCGCCGATATGATTGCCGGCATTTATGGCGCATCGGCAACAATGATGGCGCTTTATGCTCGGCAGGCGGGAAGGGCGCGGGGGCAAGTCATTGACCTTAGCCTTCTCGAGCCGATGTTTTCCGTACTCGGGCCCGAGGCGGCGATCCATGCGGTGACCGGCAAAATCAAGCAGCGAGTGGGGAGCGCTTCGAACACGGCCTCGCCGCGCAACGTTTACAAATGCGCCGACGGAAAGTATCTGGCACTGTCGGGCTCGACGCCGGCGGTGGCAAAGCGGATTTTCGAGATCATCGGTCGGCCCGAAATGATTGATGATCCGCGCTTTGCAACCAATTCCGATCGAGTGAAAAACCGGGATCTTGTCGATGCGGCCATCGGCGGGTGGTTTGCGACGCGCGCGAGTGCCGAAGCGCTGGAAACGATGCGCGCTGCCGGCGCGACGGTGGGACCGGTCTACAATATCGCCGACGCGCAAGGGGATGCACACTTCACGACCCGCGAGATCATCGTGGACGTTGAGGACGAAACCTTCGGCACGCTGCCGATGCACAATATCGTGCCGCGACTTTCTGGTACCCCTGGGGTGTGGAGGCGCGCAGCGCCGGATCTTGGCCAGCATAACGACGAAGTGCTCCGCGAGGCCGGGGTCGACCCGGAAAGCATCGAAGGCGTCACGCCATGATGCGCTCGCTCCTTTATGTGCCGGCGCATTCCGAGCGCTTTGTCGCAAAGGCGCATGAGCGCGGGGCCGATGCCATCATTCTTGATCTCGAAGATTCCGTACCGCCCGATGCCAAGGAGACGGCGCGCGAGGGGCTTGGCGATGCCGTAGCTGCTGTACGGCGCGGCGGCGCCAAGGTGTTCGTGCGCATCAATTCAGGCGCGTTGCAGCTGGATGATGCTCTGGCGGCATCCCAGGCGGGAGCGGATGGGCTCTATATACCCAAGACGCAGAGCGCGAGTGGGCTAGCCGAACTTGCCCGTCAGCTCGATGGGGTAGAGGTAAGGACTGGAAAAGCGCCACTGGGTTTCGTGCCGTTGCTGGAAGATATCGGCGCGGTGCTCGATGCACGGACGATTGCCGCGGCGCCGCGCGTGATTGGACTTTCCGTGGGCGGCGAGGACTTAGCACTGTCGATGGGCGCGCAGCCCACACCCGATGTGCTTAAAACGCCAAAATTGCTGGTCCATTATGCAGCCAAGGCGCATGGCCTTCTCTCTTTTGGAGTGTTGCGGTCGGTGGCAAATTACTCCGATCTTGACGGCATCGCGGCTGCGGCACGGGAGGCCAATGAGCATGGATTTGATGGCGCCACCTGTGTCCATCCCTCGGCCGTGGCGCTACTGAACGCGGCATTCACCCCGAGCGCCGAGCAACTGGCCTGGGCCAAACGCGTGTTGGCTGCAGCTACATCAGGGCAGGGCGCCTTCCAGATCGACGGCAGAATGGTAGATGCGCCCGTCATCGCGCGGGCCCGCGCCATCCTGGCAAAGACTGATACTTCGGCAAATAAGGAAACGGGCGATGAACGCCGTTTCTGAGCTTGAGCGATACGTGGACCCGCAAAGGACCGCATATATTTAGTCCGATCCATCGGCCGTCCCACAAGATCGAGAAAGGCTTGGGATGAAGTTGCGAAGTCCGCGGTGCCCTATGCATCGGGTGGAACGATGGCGGAGCGGTCGAGTTGGCTGATGTGGTGGGGCCGGTAATCAAGGGCAGATATCGGTCGCGTCACTGCACGGGTCAGCACATCGGCAATGATCAACGTCACGACGAGGGACGCGACCAGCACGCCGATTTCCAGCCTCGAGAGACCTCGACCGCCCCAGGCGCGAACAAGGATAACAAGACCAGAGGGCAGACCCAGCACGGTCAGCAGAACCGAAGAGACGACCAGTGCCACAAAAGGACGCCATTTGCCGGGGACAGAGGGCGGCTCTGTCATGGGGTGATAGATGAGGGGCGGATCAGGCAAATGTTTGATAACGCCCGTTGCCATAATCATCGCCTTGCCGGTTCCTGAGCCCTTTTGGTCATCAAACGCGTGGGTCAGACCCCGCTCTCAACACCCTTTTTCGTCGGCAACACTCAACGTTCTGACCGTCTTAACGACGGGACGGCTCGTCCAAAATGGACGTCTCCCGACCTTTTTGCGGCGCGAAAAGGTTTCGTCATGTCCAAAGGACAACCGAGATGAGCACCCCAAGGCCCAAACACCTACGCTCCCCGCAGATGATCCGACCCGCTCTGCGTTGACAGCACCTTTATGCATCGAACGCGCCTTTGGCTTCAGAAGTCCATGAGCTCTGCCAACTGCTTTGTCACTGCCACGCCGTCCTGCCGTTCAATAATGAGGCGCTGCTCCTTGACCTTGCACTCGGAACTAAAACTCTTGGCAATCCTAGCAAGTTCGTTATCGCCTCGCGCGGTGAGCGCAATCCCCAAGGGACCTGCATCGATGCGGTCGACCCCGATCGAACCGGCCGCAAGGGCAATTCGCGTCACCGTTATCAGCTGTATCACCTCCTCGGGCAGCGGGCCGAAGCGGTCTTCGAGCTCCTCGGCGAAGGCGTCGAGATCATCGCGTTTGGCAATGCGTTGAAGGCGGGCGTAAAGATTGATCCGTACCACCGCTTCGGGCACATAGGTCTCTGGGATCGTGCCAAGGCTGCCGATATTGAGCGCGGCAGGCCGAAGGCTTTCGGCTTTCTCGCTCCTCGCCCCTAAAAGGGCGCTTTCCAAAAGCTGCTGATAAAGGGCCGAGCCGATCAGATGCACATGGCCCGCCTGATCTTCGCCCAAAAGGTCTCCAGCGCCACGCAGGTCGAGGTCGCGAGCGCTGATCTGGAAACCCGAGCCGAGCCGGTCGAAAGCCTCGAGTGTTGATAGCCGCGCTCGGGTGTTCTCGGCGATTTCCTGTTCTGGATCGAGAAAAAGGTACGCTACACCCTGAATGCGCCCGCGCCCAACGCGGCCGCGCAGCTGGTGCAACTGCGCGAGCCCGAAGCGATCGGCCCGCCAGACCAGCATCGTATTGGCCCGGGGCACATCGAGTCCGCTTTCAATGATATTGGTGGCGAGCAGCACGTTGCCACTGCCATTGGCAAAGCCCATCAGCGCCTCGTCTATTTCCTGCGGCTTGAGGCCGCCATGGGCAACTCTCACCACGAGATCAGGCGCGATCCGCCTGAGTTCGGCGTGGACGGTCTCGATGTCCTCGATACGCGGCACAACGACAAAGCTTTGTCCACCGCGGCGCATTTCGCGCAGGAGGGCCGTTCGCGCCGTGGCCGCATCGAAGGGCGTGACGAATGTGCGGATCGGTCTCCGCCGGGAAGGGGGCGTGGCGAGAATGCTGACATCCTGAAGCCCAACCATGGCCGCTTGCAACGAACGCGGGATTGGGGTCGCCGTCATCGACAAAAGATGGACATTTTGAGCCATGTCTTGCAATTGCCGCTTGAGCTTGGCGCCAAAACGCTGCTCCTCATCGATAATGACGAGCCCGAGTTCGGGCAGCTCGACATCTTTGCCGCTGATGGCATGCGTTGCGACGACGATACGGATCTCGCCACTGTGCAGCGCTTCCTTGGTTGCCCTGGCCTCTGCAGCACTGTTGAGCCGCGACAGCGTGCCCACCTTGATTTCAGTGCCGGCGAAGCGGCGTTCGAAGCTTTCAAGGTGCTGGCGCACGAGCACTGTCGTGGGCGCGATCATAGCGACCTGCTTGCCGGCCAGTGCCGCTGCCGCTGCTGCGCGAAGGGCGATCTCGGTCTTGCCGAAACCCACATCGCCGCAAATCAGCCGGTTCATGGGACGTCCGGATGCGAGATCGTCGAGCACGGCCTTGATCGCGGCCGTCTGGTCCGGCGTCTCCACATAGGGAAAGCGCTGGGCGAGCCGGTCGAAATCCGTCTTCGGTGGCTTCAGCACGTCAGCCTTTGCCGCCAGGCGGTCCTTGGCGAGGTTGGCGAGGTGCTTGGCAGCGTCGTCGATCTCAAGGCTGACCTTGGCGCGCTTCTTGTGCCAGGCGTCGGTGTTGAGACGATCAAGCGTCACCGCCTCGGCTTCCGCCCCATAGCGCCAAATTTTGCCGAAATCAGTGACCGGTACCATGACCTTGCTCTCCCCATGGTATTGAAGCTCAATGGTGTCTTCATCGAGCTCGCCGGTCGTGACGCGGGTCAGGTCCCGCAAAATGCCCACACCATGGTCCTCATGCACAACGACATCGCCGACGCGTAGCTCGAGCGGGGCGACAAGGGTATTCAAGTCCACCTCTTCGGCATGAAAGCGGCTGCCGAACACATCGGAAGCAGCAATCACGGCAAGCCCCGACCTGCTATCGAAAAAGCCGGCATCGAGATCGATTCCAGCCAACCATAGTCCGGGTTTGTCACCCACACCGGCAAAAGATCCGGCAAATTGAGCTGGTTCGTGATCGCTGCGCTTTACGAGGCCGACAAGTCTCGATCGCTCGGCTTCGGTGCCGCACAACACGACCGGGCCGGGCGCATGGTCGCGTAAGAACTTGGCAAGTGCACGCCCAGGAAGCCGCTCTGATGAAAAGCGCTTCATTGGCGCAAGGTCGGCAAGATCGGCATCGATTGCTTTGCGCTTCTTGGTCTCTGCTTTCCAGAACGCCGCATCGAGATATAAGCCGGTGACGCTGAGCGGATGCATATCGCCGAACTGATCCGCTGAAGAATGCGCCTCCGCTATCTGGTCGAGAACGCGCTCGATCCGCTCTTCGATCGGACCTGCCAGGATCACTCTGGCCTCGGGCAGATAGTTGCAAATGCTTGCCAAGTTTTCGTAGAACTCGGGCAGCCGGTGCTCCTGACCGGGCCCACCTCGTTCCCCGCCCGTGATCACCTCGGATGCCGCGCCAAGCGTCAGATTGTCCAGTTCATCGATTGTGCGTTGGGTGCGCGGATCGTAGCGCATGATGGTCAGGATGCGGTTGTCGGTGTCGGTAATCCGCACAGGCTCGTCCGCGTCGGCGGGAAAAATGTCGACCACATTGCCATAAAATGCGATCTCGCCGGGTTCGTCGACCCGGTCATCGATGGTGTAGCCAGTCTCGAGCGCAAACTTTTTAAGCGCCTCGCGGTCAAGCTTTTGACCTTGAGCAAGTGCCAGCTCGGAGGCCTCGACAACGTTGATCGGCGGCAATTTCTGTATCGCTGCTTCGACCGACAGCACGAGGACAGGTGCGCTGTCTCGTCGAAGACATTGCCGCAGCGCCAGCATGCGCTTGCCCATGATTTCTCGGCTTGGCGGCGCGCGATCGTAAGGGAGGCAATCCCAGGCTGGCAGGTGAACGACAGTCCGTCCGGGCAGAAAACTGGCCAAAGC
>CAJYKO010000436.1 GCA_913775215.1 uncultured Devosia sp.
TTCAGGTCTCGCCCGCGGTATCGACACCGCAGCCCATCGCGCCAGCCTCAAGACAGGCACCGTTGCCGTGCTCGCCGGCGGCCTAGACCATATCTACCCGGATGAAAACGTGCCCCTTGCCCAGGACATCGTCGATGCCGGTGGCGCTCTGCTCACAGAAATGCCTCTCGGCTGGGAACCGCGTGCCCGTGACTTCCCAAGGCGTAACCGCCTTGTTTCTGGTCTCTCCCTCGGCACTGTCGTCGTCGAAGCCGCCAAACGCTCCGGCTCCCTTATAACCGCCCGCCTTGCCCTTGAACAAAACCGCGACGTCTTCGCCGTTCCAGGATCCCCGCTCGATCCGCGCGCCGAGGGCGGCAATCTGCTTATCCAGCAGGGCGCCAAGCTCATCACATCGGCTGCCGACATCGTTGACTCTATTGCAGTGGCTGATCCAGCGCGCAGCCTTCTCTTCGACCCGGCCTGGAGTCCTGAGCCCAGCGACATGGTTTCCGATGAGCCGCCCGGGGAAGACGACCGCCAGCGTCTGCTCGCGGCGCTTTCTACAACTCCTATCGAAATCGACGAACTAATCCACCAGACCGGGACCGTGCCGCAAACCATGCAGGGCCTCCTTCTCGAGCTCGATCTCGAAGGTCGTCTCGAATGGTCCGGAGGCCAGCTTGTGGCACTCCGTCCAAGCTAGTCTTGCCGCGCCCCGTTGACACCGCCTCCTCGGTTCACCATGTTGCGCCACCTCAGTCAAAGCGTTGCGGAATGGGTTCTCCATGAAGGTCGTCGTCGTTGAAAGTCCGGCTAAGGCCAAGACAATCAACAAATATTTGGGCAAGGACTATGAGGTCCTGGCTTCTTTCGGCCATATCCGCGATTTGCCGGCCAAGGATGGTTCGGTCCGTCCCGATGAAGATTTTGCCATGTCCTGGGAGGTCGATACGGCCTCAAAGAAACGTGTTTCCGACATTGCAAATGCCCTCAAGGGCGCCGATGGCTTGATTCTCGCGACCGACCCTGATCGCGAAGGCGAAGCCATTTCCTGGCATATCCTCGACGTGCTCCGGCAGAAGAAGGCGCTGAAAAAGGACCAACAGGTCCAGCGCGTCGTCTTCAACGCCATCACCAAGGATGCCGTGACGACCGCCATGGCCAATCCACGCGACGTCGACATGCCGCTTGTCGACGCCTATCTCGCCCGCCGCGCCTTGGATTACCTCGTCGGTTTCACTCTCTCGCCGATCCTCTGGCGTAAGCTCCCCGGCTCCCGCTCTGCCGGCCGCGTGCAGTCGGTTTCACTCCGCCTCGTGTCCGACCGCGAAGCCGAGATCGAAAAGTTCAAGCCGGAGGAATACTGGTCCGTAGAAGCCTCGCTTGCGCAGAATGGCAAGGGCTTTGTCGCGCGCCTCTTCTCGGTCGATGGCAAGAAGACCGACAAGCTCGACATCAAGACCGGCGAAGATGCAGCCGCTCTGAAAAAGCTCATCGAGGCCGGCCAGTTCAACGTCGCCAACGTCGAAAAGAAGCCGACCAAGCGCAACCCTTATGCGCCCTTCACTACTTCGTCGCTGCAGCAGGATGCGTCCTCGCGCCTTGGCCTCTCGCCATCGCGCACCATGCAGATCGCCCAGCGTCTCTACGAAGACGGCCTCATCACCTACATGCGTACCGACGCCGTGCAGATGGCGCCCGAAGGCATCGCTATGGCCCGCTCGGTGATCGGCAAGCACTATGGCGCCGAATACCTGCCCGAAAAGGCACGCGTCTATTCCTCGAAGGCCAAGAATGCCCAGGAAGCGCACGAAGCGATCCGCCCGACGGACATGTTCAAGCGCCCCGAGGATCTTCAGCTCGATGCCGACCAGCAAAAGCTCTATGGCCTGATCTGGCGCCGCACCGTCGCGTCGCAGATGGCCTCGGCGGAGATTGACCGCACCACGGTCGACATCGCCGTCAACGTTCCCGGCCGCACCGTAACCCTGCGCGCCGTCGGCTCGGTCGTGACCTTCCCCGGCTTTTTGAAGCTCTATGGCGTCGAAGCCAAGAGCGACGAAGAGACCGAAGACGAAGACAGCCGTGAACTTCCGCCGCTCAAAGTGGGCGACAAGCCGACCCTGCAAAAGGTCGATATCGAGCAGCATTTCACCCAGCCACCGAGCCGCTATACCGAAGCGAGCCTCATAAAGAAGATGGAAGAGGTCGGCATCGGCCGTCCATCGACCTATGCCGCCATCGTCACCACCCTTAAGGACCGCAACTATGTGCGTCTCGAGGGCAAGGCGCTGGTCCCCGAAGATCGCGGCCGCATCGTCACCGCCTTCCTTGAAAGCTTCTTCACGCGCTATGTCGAATATGGCTTCACCGCAGGCCTTGAAGAGCAGCTCGACGAGATCTCCGACGGCAAGCTCGACTACAAGGAAGTGCTCCGCGAGTTCTGGAAGGATTTCACGGGCAATATCGACGAGATCAAGGATCTACGCGTTTCAGAAGTTCTCGATGCGCTCAATGATCTGCTCGCGAGCCGCATCTTCCCGCCCAAGGAAGACGGCTCCGATCCGCGCCGCTGCCCCACCTGTGGCACAGGCACGCTGTCACTGAAACTCGGCAAATTCGGCGCCTTCATCGGCTGCTCGAACTATCCCGAGTGCAAACACACCATGCAGCTGTCCGACGCCGCCTCCGGCCAGTCTTCGGAAGCCGCCCAGGGTGATGGCGTTCTTGGCACCGATCCGGAATCGGGCGAGGAAGTGCATCTCAAATCCGGCCGCTTTGGCCCCTATGTTCAACTCGGCGAAGGCAAGGAGCCCAAACGCTCGTCCCTGCCCAAGGGCTGGGAGCCTGGTTCGCTCACGCTCGAAAAAGCCCTGCAGCTCCTCTCGCTGCCGCGCGAAGTCGGCCTTCACCCGGAATCGGGCCTGCCCATTTCTGCCGGTCTCGGCCGCTACGGTCCCTTCATTCTGCACGATGGCAAATATGCCAATCTGCCCGATGTCGAAGAAGTCTTCACCGTCGGCCTCAACCGCGCCGTCGACTTCCTCGCCCAAAAAGCCGCTGGCGGCTTCAAGCGCGGCGGTGGCACTGCCGTCGCGGCCATACAGACGTTTGAACACGACAATGGCCCGATCACTGTCCGTGCCGGCCGCTATGGCCCCTATGTCAATCAGGGCAAGATCAACGCGACCATCCCCAAGGACATCAAGCCCGAGGACGTGACGGTCGAGCAAGCCGTCGAATGGATCGCCGCCCGCGCCGAAGCCACGGGCACCAAGGTCAAGAAGGCGCCAGCCAAAAAGGCAGCGGCGAAGAAGCCATCTGCCAAGAAGGCACCTGCCGCAGAAAAGAAGCCTGCCGCTAAAAAGGCACCGGCGAAGAAGGCTGCGAAGGCAACCGTCACGGATGAAGACCCGCCATTCTGATGCCGCGGAAAGAGCGTGCAAGAAAATGATCAAGAAAGCGCTTGGGGCAACTCAGGCGCTTTCTTTTGTCGATGTCTTCTTCGAAGATTGCTGTTCAGAGCACTTACGCCGGGTCGGCTGCTATTGCGGCAGTTCTTTTGCACGGAATTCAAAAAGTTCACGGAAAGCGCCGGGAAGTAGTAGAGACAGCGGGTTGATCTGGAACTGAGGCTGGTCGAGTGGGCCGCGGACCGCAAAGGTGACGCCGACAAGACCCTCGCCATCACGACCGCCTAGGAGCGGTCCCAGCAGCGGGATTTGCTGGAAGGCATTGTTGAGGCCAAAGAGGGGCACATAGGTGCCTGTAAGGTCGTACTGGCGTTTATCGGTGTAAATGAAACCGCGCATGGTACCGCCAACAGTTGTGCCTGAGAGAATGCCACGGGTGACTTCGACGCGGTCGCTGCGGCGAATGAAATCGACTTCACCGGCTTCGAAGTCGAGCCGATTGTTACGGGCGATCGCAGCGCGGGAATCGGAATGGTTGCCGAGCACTTGGGCGACATTGGCTTCGTCGACGATGGCAAAATTCTTCATCAGCAGGCGCCCGCCTTCTGCATCGGCGTCACTGTCCGTGGTGAGAACGAGGCTACCCGTGCCGCCCGCAAGCTGAGAATAAACCCCGAGGAATCGAAGAACCGTGCCAGCATCGTTAAAGGCGACGGTCATCGTCCGGCCCTTTGGCGCTGGATTGGTGGTAACCTAAAGAGCATTGCCTTCGCTGAACTGCGTCGAAAGCGTCGCGCG
>CAJYKO010000437.1 GCA_913775215.1 uncultured Devosia sp.
CCGAGACGGGGGCATAGCCGAGTTCTTCCAGCTGATCGCACAGATCAAGCAGAAGGATTGGACTGTCTTCGACAACCAGGATCTTCGAAAGATTCGACATCGGCTTCCCCTTTCGCACAGGCATAAAAGTAAGCCATGGGAAAGCTGAACGTTGCATGCCCCTACAGCATGGCTGCCAGCATGGTTAGTATTTTACTAAAATTGTTGAGAATTCGACTTGGCGGGCCAATTAAAGCTGCGCGCGATAAAGCGCCACGCGAATGCCGCCATGAAGAACCGGGGGCAGGGCGGGCTCGAATTTAAGACCTGTTGCCTGGGCGAGCGACTTGTCGGCGGTGATAATGCCGACGCGCCAGCCAGAAAAGCGGGTTTTAAGGACTTTGCCAAGGGTGCGATGAAGGCTTACGAGCGGCGCCTTGTCGCCGATGCGCGTGCCATAGGGCGGATTGAGGATGACGAGGCCAGGCGGACCGGCAGGCGGCTCAAGCTCTTCAATGGATTGCTGCTCGAAGCGGGTGAGTTTCTCGACGCCGGAACGCATGGCGTTTTCCTCAGCCATGCGGATGGCGCCAGCGTCGCGGTCAGAGCCGTGAAAGAGCATCGACGGCGCGACGGTAGGAGCGTCGGGGCGCAGGGCCGCGAAAGCGTTGGCGTCGAAAGAGGGCAGGCTTTCGAAGGCAAAGGTGCGCAGGCGGCCGGGGATGAGGCCGGTGGCGATTTCGGCGGCTTCGATGACAAAAGTGCCAGAGCCGCACATGGGATCAAGTACGGGCTCTGTGCCGTCATAACCGCATTGGCGGAGGAACATGGCCGCCATGGTTTCGCGCATGGGAGCCTTGTTGACGGCTTCCTTGAAGCCGCGCTTGTGAAGCGACTCGCCGGTGGTGTCGATGCTGAGCGTGACGAGATCGTCTTCGATCCGCACCATCACGCGGAGGGCGGCGTCTTCGCTCATCGTCGCGCCGAATTCTTCGACTATGGCCGTGGCGACGCGTTGGGCGGCAGCACCAGCGTGATAGATCCGCGAGCGCTTGCAACTGGCGTCGACGCGGAGGGGAATGTCGCGGCGCAGAAAATCGCCCCAGGCGATCTTTCGCGAACGTTTGTCCAACTGGGCCAGGTGCAGCGCGCGAAATTCGGCGAAGCGGGCAAGGATGCGGGTGGGGCCGCGAAGAACGAGATTGGCACGCCATACGTCGGGCCAGCTGCCCTCGAAGGTCACGCCCCCATCCGTGATGCGCGCCGAGGCAAAGCCATTTTCAAGCGCCTCGTCGCAAAGGGGCGCTTCAAGGCCGGGGGTCGAGACGAGAAAGATCGGAAAGCTGGCGGTCATATGCCTGACCTAGCTTGCTCACCTCGTTGCGGCAATGGCCGGATCAGTTGTTGATCGAGAAAATGCCCCATTGGGTATCGGCGCAGGAATCATCGAGGCACACATTGGAGATCCACATGGCACCGTTGGCAAGGCCGACGCCTTCGCTGGTGACGATCAGGTCATCGACATCCTGGGAGGCAATGCCATCGATCGTTTCCTGGGTGACGAGAGTGTCGAAATTGTCCTCGAAATCCTGTTGGTCGAGGATGTCGTAAGTTTCGCCATTGGCGTTGATGGTCAGCGGATAGATGGCGAAGGCGGCAAAATCGACCGGGTTATAGGTGGAAGCCTGCTGAACGTCCGAGAAAAGCTCGAAAAATCCGTCGGCATTGCCATGACTACTCTCGATATCAGCATAGACCTGCTCTTCGCTGGCAAAGGCTGGGCTGGCGACAAACAAGGCAAGAGCCGCGATAGCGAGGCGCATAAACAGTTCTCCGGAACATATGTCGGCTTGGCGCGTCAGATTTGCTTCAAATCGCGGCGACTACAAGACAGGCGGCAAAATATACCGCCCGTTAAGTGTGGACCGCCATTATGGCCCTGCCGGAGAAGGCAGGCTCGGTCTGCTCCCCCCGCGAGTTTCAGTATTGCGTCAGGTCGGGTTCGATGCGTCTCATAATCGGTATTGTCTTCGTGTTTGCCTGTGTTCTCGGCGGTTATGCCGCGATGGGCGGACACGTCGAAGTTCTTTGGCAGCCATTCGAATTTGTCATCATTTTGGGTGCCGCCATCGGCGCCTATATCATCGGCAATAGCGGCCGGGTGTTGAAGTCGACCATCGGCATTTTCGGCACTCTGTTCAAAGGCCCGCGCTACAACAAGGCGGCCTACGTAGAATTGCTCGGTTTGCAGTTCAGCCTTTACAAGCTGATCCAGGCCAAGGGTGTGCTGGCAATTGAGCCGCATATCGAAAACCCGCACGAATCCGAGCTGTTCAATCGCTTCCCGACCTTTGCCAAGAACCACCATGCGGTGGAATTCATGTGCGACTATCTGCGCATGGTGACCATGGGCACGAACAATGCCCATGAGATGGAAGCGCTGATGGACGAGGAACTCGAGACCCATCACCAGGAGCAGGAACAACTGGTCGGCGCCATGCAAGCTCTGGCTGACGGTACACCGGCTCTTGGCATCGTGGCCGCCGTGCTCGGCGTTATCAAGACCATGGGCGCTATCACCGAGCCGCCGGAAGTTCTCGGCCACCTGATCGGCGGCGCTCTCGTCGGTACCTTCTTCGGTGTGTTCGTGGCCTATGGTTTCTTCGGCCCGATGGCACAGTCGCTGCGCGGCATCTTTGAAGCCGAGAGCAAGTATTTCCTCTCGATGAAGGTTGGCCTTCTTGCCCATATCAGCGGTCAGCCGCCGGTGATGGCTGTCGAATTTGCCCGCAAGGCACTCATGAGCGACGTGCGCCCGACCTTCAACGAGGTCGAAGAAGCAACCGCAGCACTGCCGTCTGCGACCTAAATTTTCGAGTAAAGCGCCGCCCTGAGGGGCGGCGCAGTAGTTTTCTACGGGGCGGCCATGGCCAATTTCGAACAGCCAATCATCATCAAGAAGGTCAAGAAGGCTGGTCACGGCCACCATGGCGGCGCGTGGAAGATCGCCTATGCCGACTTCGTGACCGCCATGATGGCCTTCTTCCTGCTCATGTGGCTCATCAATATGACCACCGCCGAGCAGAAGCAGGGTCTTGCAGACTATTTCTCGCCACCCTCGATCAGCCTTTCCTCGAGCGGGGCGGGCGGGGTGATGGGCGGTCAGGCGATGGACAATGAAGGCGCGAGCATGTCCGGCTCGGCTTCGGACATCACTGCCAAGGAACCAGCTTCGCCTTCGCAGGCGACGACCGGCGAAGCAGAGAAGGACTTCGGTGGGCAGGCGAAAGAGAACGGCAGCGAATTACAGGCCACGAGCGATTCCGAATTCAACCTGAAGTCGGTCGACTCGCAGGAATTCCATTCGGCGGCGGCGAGCATT
>CAJYKO010000438.1 GCA_913775215.1 uncultured Devosia sp.
CGGGGCTGTTCGATGGGGTCGTGACGCTGAAGGCGCCAGCGACTGCGATTGATGAAGGCGAATGGGCCGGGCTTTATCGGACCAAGCCGCCGGTGGAGCGGGAAACGAGCCTGACCGCAATCCCCTATTATCTCTGGGCCAACCGGGGGCAGGGCAGCATGGTGGTGTGGATACCGGAGGTGGTGTGATTATTCCGCGCCGGTGATATGAGCGTTCCCTGCTATTTGGGGAACACTGATATGGAAAAGCGATCGGGGCTTGGCACGCTTGGCGGCCTGGTTTCCGTGCTGATCTGGTCGCTGACGGCGCCGGTCATGGCGCTGGCGGTGGGCGTCGATCCATTTTTGTATGTGGCCCTCGGCGATGGCGTTGGTGCGCTGGCCTTTGTCGTGCTGTGGATTCTGCGGCGGGAAAATCCGCTGCCGGAACTCCGCGTCGTGCCGCTATGGTTCTATGGACTAGGGCTGATCGGCATTGGCCTGCACAACACTACCTGGGTGGCGGCTGTGCAGAACGCGCCGCTGCTCGAGGCGACGCTGATCATCTACACCTGGCCGCTGCTGGTGATCGTGCTCACGACGATTTCGCTCAAGCAGAAGCTGCGCTGGTATCACCTGGTGGCCGGAATTTTTGGGCTCGCAGGAATCGCGGTGCTGTTGGCGGGGCGCGGCCTGACGCTAGGACAGGTCGCCCTTATGCCCGGACATGGTTGGGCCGTCGTTTGTTCGCTGAGTTGGAGCGTCTTCTCGGCGGTTTCGGCGCGCTACTCGTATTTATCGAGCAAGTTCCTTGGCGTGGTGTTCCTCATGAGCAGCCTGATCAATGGATTAATTTGGCTGTTGCTTGGCGCGCCACCGGCGCCGGCCTTCAGCCTGACAATCGTCGGGGTGGCTTCGCTTGGCTTTGCACTAAGCTACGCAGCCTGGGATTTTGGAATGAAGCACGGCAATGCGCAGATGATCGGCGTTCTCAGTTTTCTGACGCCGGTACTGTCGGCGGTGTGTTTGGTGGCACTGGGGCAGGCGGAGCCAACGATCAGCCTTTTCATAGCCATGGGGCTTGTGCTGTTCGGAATTGGTACCGCCCGGTTTGGCCAAGCTGGGATACGGCCAACTGGCTGATTTAGGGCGAACGACTTATGGACTATAACCCGGTGGCGACGCCGCGAGCGCCGACATCTCGATTTACAGCCCAATAGGCAAGAATCCCTCTTGCATGGAACCGTACCGTACGGTACGCCTGCGGACGGAAAGTGCCGGAAGCGTTCGGCATTGGCGTGCGGGAACGACAAGTGCCTTTGCCTATCAAGATCAGCGAAGAGACGTTTACGCCGCGCCAGCAGGCCGTGCTGACGGCGGCCCTCGACCTGCTGGTCGAAAATGGCGATGGCCTGACCATGACTGCCGTGGCGCGACGGGCGTCGTGCTCCAAAGAGACACTCTATAAGTGGTTTGGTGACCGCGATGGCCTCCTCACGGCCACTGTGCAGTGGCAAGCGGCCAAGGTGCGCATGCCGCATGTCGATCGCAGCCACCTTAGCGCCAAAGTGCTGCGCGAAAGCCTGCAGCAATTTGCGCGCGACCTTCTGACGACGATCATCGGCGAAGTTTCCATCACCCTCAATCGCACCGCCATTACCCATGCTGCCCAAGAGAAGGACAGCCTTGGCAATATCGTCCTCGAAAACGGCCCGATGGCGATCCGCCGCCGGCTTAAGCCCATTCTCGAGGCAGCGCGTGACGCACGCCTTCTCCGCTTCAATTCGAGCGAAGACGCCTACCGCACCTTTTTCGGCCTTGTCGTGCGCGACGTGCAGATCCGTCTGTTGCTCGGCGACAACAGCCTTACTCAATCCAATGTCGAAGCCAATATCGAAGCCGATGTTGTGGCGGCGACGGATCAATTCCTGGCCCTCTATGGGGCCAAGGCAAACTCCTAAGAAAAACGCAGTTGAGGGGAGATACCCATGCGCGTCTATTACGATCGTGATGCTGACATCAACATTATCAAGTCCCGGAAGGTCGCCATCATTGGCTACGGTTCGCAGGGCCATGCCCATGTGCTGAACCTGCGCGACTCGGGCATCACCGACGTCGCTGTTGGTCTCCGTCCCGGCTCGCCATCGGCAAAGAAGGCCGAAGGCGAAGGCCTCAAGGTCATGTCGGTTGCCGAGGCATCCGCCTGGGCCGACGTGATCATGCTGCTGACTCCCGACGAGTTGCAGGCCGATATCTACAAGAAGGACATCGAGCCCAATATTCGTGATGGTGCAGCGCTCGCTTTCGCCCACGGCCTCAATGTGCACTTCAACTTGATCGAACCCAAGTCCACTGTTGACGTGATCATGATCGCGCCGAAGGGCCCGGGCCACACCGTCCGCGGCGAATACCAGAAGGGTGGCGGCGTGCCGTGCCTGATCGCCGTGCACCACGACGCTTCGGGCAATGCCCATGACATCGCGCTGGCCTATGCTTCGGGCGTTGGCGGCGGCCGCTCGGGCATAATCGAAACCAACTTCCGCGAAGAGTGCGAAACCGACCTCTTCGGCGAACAGGCCGTGCTCTGCGGCGGTCTCGTCGAACTGATCCGCGCTGGCTTCGAAACGCTAGTGGAAGCCGGTTATGCGCCGGAAATGGCCTATTTCGAATGCCTCCACGAAGTGAAGCTGATCGTCGACCTGATCTACCAGGGCGGCATCGCCAACATGAACTACTCGATCTCGAACACGGCCGAATGGGGCGAATACGTCACCGGTCCGCGCATCATCACCTCGGAAACTAAGGCCGAGATGAAGCGCGTGCTGCACGACATCCAGTCGGGCAAGTTCACATCGGACTGGATGCAGGAATACAAGGGCGGCGCCTCGCGCTTCAAGGCGACCCGTCGCCTGGCCGATGAGCATCCGATCGAAGAGGTCGGTGCCAAGCTCCGCGACATGATGCCGTGGATCAAGGCCGGTGCCCTCGTGGACAAGGCTAAGAACTAATCGCCACATTCGCGATATAGAGACGGGGGCTTCGGCCCCCGTTTTGTTTGGGCACTGGAGCAAAGAGCGCATGAGTATCCGCATCATCCCCATCAAGGGCGTGGACATTCGCTTTGTCGAAGGGGCGTGGCCGTTGCCTGATGATCTGCGGGCGTCTGTGGCGCCGCGCTGGGCGGAGATGATCGCCGCCAATCCGCATCTTTGGGATGGGCGGATTATTGGGGTGACTCCGCCCACGATAGATGCCGACGGTATCCTGCGAGCCGAGGCGAAGGAGGATGCGTTTTCTGCGTTTCTGACTTGGCGCGAGGCGGGTTTCCCTCAAATCGGTATTCACAACCTCTTCGGCTCGGCGCTGATCATCTCTAAAGATGATTTCATGATCTTTGGGCTGATGGGCGAAGACACCGCCAATGCTGGGAAAATCTATCCGGCGGGCGGGTCGCTGGAGCCGCGCGATGTTCTGCCGGATGGACGGATTGATGTGGCGCGTTCGACAGAGTGGGAACTGCAGGAAGAGACCGGATTGAACCACGCGGATGCGCGATTGGGCAAACTTGTGGCAGTGCTCGACGGGCCTCGGATTTCTATAGGACAGGCGTTTCATTTCGACGCGACGGCGGATGATCTTGTAGCTCGAATTCGGGCCAATCTTGAAATGCAGGAGCATCGTGAACTTGCTGACGTCATTTCGCTGCGCCGTGCAGAGGATGCGGCGGGTCGGGGGCAGGTCATGGCTTATGCGGCCGAATTGTTGGACGCCTGGCAGAATGACCGGATCACGCTCTAGGCGCTCTTTCCCTTGGTAGTGCTTGCACGAGCGACACTCGACCGGGTACCGCTATGGAGAGGATTTGCGTTCGATCAGGACTACGCTCATGAGCAATGAAGACCACATCGCCAAGGTGAAGCGCCAAGAACTTGAGCTGGTCCTGCCAGCACTCGACGAGGCCGTTGCCTATGAAATCGGCTCGGCCATTCGGGCCCGCGCGCTGGCCGAGGGATTATCGCTGGTGGTTGATATCCGTACCTGGGACCGTCAGCTTTTCTTCACGGCGACATCGGGCACAAGCTCGGACAATGCCGAATGGGTTCGACGCAAAATCAATACCGTGAAGCGGTTTCACCGGGCGAGCTATCGCATGGTGCTTGAGCGCGGCGAAGTGCCGTTCTCGCCGCAGTCTGGCGCCGATCCCAGCGATTATGTCATTGCTGGCGGCGGGTTTCCTCTGCGCGTGCCAGGGGCGGGCATTATCGGGTCATTGACGATTTCCGGGCTGCCCGGTTGGAAGGACCACGCCGTTGCCGTTGATGCGCTCTGTGATCACCTCGGCCGCAATCGTGCCGACTATGCTTTGCCTGATGCATCCTAAGATGAAGCTCGACTATCTTCTGCTCGATGTATTTACGCGCGACCGGCTGCAGGGGAACGCTCTGGCTGTGGTGCTCAAGGCTGATGGGCTGCTCGACAACGAGATGCAGGCCATCGCCCGCGAGTTCAATCTCAGCGAGACCGTGTTCCTGACTAAGCCCAAGGGCGAGCGCAACGCCGCGGGCGTGCGAATATTCACGCCGTACCAGGAATTGCCGTTTGCCGGGCACCCAACGGTAGGCGCGGCAGTTGTGCTCGGATTGCAGGGCGATCGCAGCGCGGTGCGGATGGAAGAAAAGATCGGGCTTGTGACGGCGCTGGTAGAAAAGGCCGACAAGCGCACGGCGGAGGCGCGGTTTACGCTGCCCAAGCTGCCGGTTAAAGTTGCAGACCTCGACAACCGGCTGGGCATTGCGCAGGCGCTGGGTATCGAGCCGGAAGACATAGGCTGCGAC
>CAJYKO010000439.1 GCA_913775215.1 uncultured Devosia sp.
CCGCCTCCTCGGCCAGCCCACGCAGATAGGGCGCGAACAGCAGCGCATCGAATTGATAGGCATAGCCGAAGGTCGAGGACAGGCCGCCGCGCGTCTGGTCGGGATGGTCGAACCGTGCATCCCGGGCGAGGGCACAGGCATAGGACAGCGCGTCGAGCGGCGGCAGGTCATGCCCTTCGCGCATAAGGCGCGCCCAGTAATGGTGGAAGTCGATCGCCCCGGTGCCGCGCCCGAACGTGCCGAACGGGTGGATATAGCTGTCGCCGATCCGGCCCCAATCGCGAAACTCGATGCCCAGTTTGAAGGTAGCGCGGGTGCGCGCCATGAACTCGGCCTCCGGGATGCCCAGCCGTTCGTTGAATGCGCGGATATGGGGCAGGGTGGCCTCGCCCACGCCGACCACGCCGATCGCTTCCGATTCGATCAGGCGAACGCTGCATTGTCCCGAAAGAAGACGGGTGAGTGCCGCTCCGGCCATCCAGCCTGCCGTCCCGCCGCCCACGATGACGACCCGAACCCCGTCCTCTGTCACCTTTGTCATCCACCCCCGACCCGCCGATTCACGGGTCATTTCGCTATTTCATGCCGCGCGTTACGCCGTCCCGCAATCCACCGAAGCGGCCAGCGTGGCAGGAATGTCGCACCTTGTCCCGGATCGGACGTTTATAAGTTAAACATCTTGTCGAAATGTTACTGGTAGCGCAATCATGAGTCTGCGGATCGTGCCGAAAGGCGTGAACGCGACCTATTCTACGCGACGCCGCAGGGGCGCGCGACAAGGGGGGGATGACCATGATGCGCAGCGCTGCGCCCTTCACTGCCAATGCCAATCGTTTTAATCGGTTGCTCCTAGGGGCCTCGGCCGGTGCCTTGTGCATCGCGGCGCTGACGAACCCGGCCTTTGCGCAGACCACGACCGATGCGGACCAGAGTGTTTGCGCCCAAGCTGCCGCCACGCAGCCGCCTGCAGATGATACCGGTAAGGAAGTCGTTGTTACGGGCATCCGCCAGAGCTTGGCGAACGCGCAGAATATCAAGCGGAATTCCGACACCGTCGTCGATGCGATTACGGCAACTGATATCGGCGCATTGCCCGATCGCTCGGTTACCGAGGCGCTTCAGCGCGTGCCCGGCGTTTCGATAAGCCGTTTTGCCGCTGCCAACGATCCTGACCACTTCTCGGTCGAGGGGTCGGGCGTAGTCATCCGTGGTTTGAACTTCGTACGTTCTGAATTCAACGGGCGCGATGCCTTCGCCGCCGGTATCGGTGGTCAGGCCTTGAACTTTGCTGACGTTCCGGCTGAGTTGCTGGGGTCGGTCGAGGTCTACAAGAACGTCACAGCGGCTGCCATCGAGGGTGGTCTTGCCGGCACGGTCAACCTCAACACGCGCAAGCCTTTCGATAATCGTGGCTTTCACATCGGCTACGATGCCGAAGCCAATTACGGTGACTTCCGCAAGAAGTGGACGCCGACCGGCTCGATCCTGATCAGCGATACGTTCGATACGGGGATCGGCACGTTCGGCATCCTGGGCGATCTTTCCTATTCACGTATCCGCAGCCGGGCCGACGGTGTGCAGATCACCAATTTTCAGACGCGCGACAACACGCAGGTGCCGTTCCAGAACGGCGGCGGGGTGCTCGTGTGCCGAAACCCTCTGCCGGGCAACAGCGACACGACGACCCTTCCAGCCGTAGGATCGCCCTGCGGTACGGCGTCGACGGCGGGGGCGGACGGCTTCGCCGACCCGCTGGCCAGGGCCTATGCACCGCTTGGCGGTCAGTACAGGACGCAGCAATTCGATCGCAAGCGCGACGGTATCGCACTCGCGGCGCAGTATGAAACGCGTGACAAGTCGTTCATCCTGACTGCGCAGTATCTGCGTTCGCACACCACCAACGACACAGACGAATATACGTTTGAAGCCGCTCCCGACCTGTCGGAGTACAGCACCTTCCCGGTCGGTTGCGTTCAGAACAACAATGGGCCGCTTTACAACAACAACGGGACGACGCGCGCGGAATGCCCGGTCGGCCAGTTCAAGAATTACACTTATGATGCGAATGGGCTGTTCCAGAGCGGTTACATCACGTCACCTGGTACCGGCTACCGGACCAACCGTAGCGGCGCGCCAAACACGACCTTCATCCCGACGGGTGGGGCGCAGCTTCAGCTGGCACGCGGCCAGACGTATGAACGCAATCTGATCAATGACTATGGTCTAAATGCCGAAATCCACCCGACTGATCGTCTGTCGGTCAACCTGGATGCGGACTATACAAAGTCGGAGCGCACCAATCGCAGCCTGAGCATCTTTGGTGCGACTTATGCCGATCAGGAACTCGACCTGACGGGCAATCTGCCGTCGGTTATTTCGCACAAGCCGAGCACGCTGTCAGCCAGCTGGGCGCAGCCGAAGAACACGGTCCTCGCCGGAGAAACTGACGCCCAGTATTTTGCGGACAAGCGCACGCAATTCTGGCGCGCCGCGATGGATCATGCCGAGGATAGCGTTGGCCAAGAATATCAGTTCAAGGCGGACGTCAGTTATGATTTCGCTGATGGCAGTTTCTTCAACAAGGTACGTTTCGGGGCCCGCTACGCTGATCGCGATCAGACGGTAAAATACTCCACATACAATTGGGGTATGATGAGTGAAATTTGGGCAGGTTATCCGGTGACGGTCGACCAGTTTGGCGGAAATCAGGCGCAATATTACAATTTTCCGAACTTTTTTCGTGGTGCCACCAATGCTCCTCCGGGCGGCTACTACTATAATGGCGACCTAATCAGCGGTTACGGCGATGCGGTGAAGTTCATCAAACAGGTCGAATCCGTCGCACAGACCCAGAATGGTAATACCCAACAGCAGTGGGTGCCGCTGGCCGAGCGTCCGGGCGTCGTTGCGGGCACCTCGTATCTGCCGAGCGAGATCCAGCGCGTGCATCAGCGCGACACTGCAGCCTATGCCATGGTTTCGTTCAAGTCGCTGGGCTCTTTCAGCTTCAGCGGCAATGCTGGCGTCCGCTTCGTTCGTACGGGTCTCGACTCGTTTGGTACCAGCACGATCCCCAACCAAGCGACGCTGAACATCTCGAACCCGTACAACTCGCGTTGCGCCATTTCGCCTCCGCCGGCCGGTGCGCCCGCGGGTACGAACCCTAGCCGTCCGGGCGGTGTCTGCAATCTGGGGGAGGCAGGCTACGGGCTGCTGCAGCAGTTTGCAGGGACGAATTCCGTCAACGTCTTTAACCAGGCGAAGAACGGTTATACGTATTGGCTGCCAAGCGTGAACCTCAAGTTTGGCATCACCCCGAACCTGATCGCGCGTTTCGCGGGTTCCAAGGTGCTGACGCGGCCAGATTCGGCGCTGATCCGCA
>CAJYKO010000440.1 GCA_913775215.1 uncultured Devosia sp.
ACTCGCTTTCGACAAGCCGAGCGTGGCGGCCGCAGCGGCGAAGCCGCCCCGTTCGACGACGGCGCGGAACGCTTCCATCTCGGTCAGACGGCTCATGATCGTTTCCCTTCTGGCAACGCTGGGTCAATCGGCGGCAATATTGTTTCTACCAATTGGTAACATCAGGTTGCTGGGACAGGAAAGGAACCCGCCATGCAGTCTGCTTTCGCCTCCACATTCGCCTCACTGATCGCCGCACCGGCCACGGCGCATTGTGTCCAGCCTCCCGCCGTCGGCCACAGTGACATCGGTCCCAACGACGAACTTGGGCGGCTGTCGTGGAGGTACGATTGCGCCTTTATCGGTGGCTCGCTGACGTTCCGGAGGGCAAGCGCCGCGCCGATCCGTCCCGTCGCCATCGCGCTGCGCCGTTGAGGGAGGCCGCACCATGACCCAGGCTCTTATCCAGCGCCGCAGCACCGGCCGCACCGTGCGTGCAGGGGGCATGACCGTCGAGTATCTCGCCACCAGCGACCGGACACATGATGCGATCGGCATCTATCGCATCATCCTCGACCCCGCGTCTCCAGGTGCCGGCCCGCATTATCATGATCGCATGACGGAAACCTTCGAAGTCCATGCCGGCACGCTGGCGATGATGGTCGATGGTGTGCCGGTGGATGCCGGGCCAGGCGATTTCATCCTGATCCCGCCGGGCGTCGTCCATGCCTTCGCCAACCGGGGCGACGTACCGGCGGTCTTCACGCTCAGCTTCACGCCCGCCTTGGGCCGTGAAGGGTTTTTCGAGGGCATGGCGCAATTGAGCGATGCAGACCGGCTTGACGACACTGACGCGATGCTCGCGTTGATGGCGGGGTTCGATCAGGTGCCGGTGGATGGCATCGCCGGTTGGACGCGGGCGGATTGATAGCTGAGCCGGATTGCCACCTTGGCGATTGAAGATCGCCGAGCGGCAATCCCATTTTGCGATCGTTTGTGAGAAAGGCGGCGATGTGCCGCAAGGCCACTGCCTGCCCTGATAAGCCGCAGCCGCTGAGATGAACGAATGGCTGAGTGTGGGAAGGGGAAATCAGCCTGGGATGACCGGAAGGGGGTCTTCGCGGCAGTAGGGCAGGGCGGCCGCTTCTGCCCAAATGAAGATGCTCGGGCCTGCAATCTGGTTTGCCGAAAGCTCCAATCGGTCTAGCTGGGCCATCCCCGTTTCCCCATTCTTGAAGCCAATTTCGGGAATAGCAATCGGGAAGAGATTTTCAGGAGCCCGATGCTCGGAACGTCTCTAGGCGCGATCGGCAGTGCTCCTTCCCGCTGCGACTTCCCAATTGGGAAGATTGCCGCCCGCTGCGATGGTAGCTATCGTCATCCAAAGGCTGCGGCGTGGCGTTGCTAGTTTAGATTGCAAGATTTGGAATCGGCACAAAGAATGTAACATTCGACCCAACGACTGGGGTGAGTTCGCTGATGATGTCCGCCAACCCTATCTTATCAATGTCCTATCTGGGTTTCGCCGTTGCGGTGGCCTGCCTCGCCAATCGCGCCCATGCTGCCAGTTTCGACTGCGGCGTCGCTCAGAACAGATTAGAGCGGGCCGTTTGTAGTGACCCGGAAGCTTCGCGCGCCGACGACACAATGGCCGCCGCATATTGGCGGGCGCGGCAAGCATTACCTCCGCCGCGTCGCATCACGCTCCTGCATGACCAGCGCAATTTTCTTGGCAAGTTGAGTGGTTTGTGCGTGAACGAACAAAGTGGTGTGATAAAGACGCCATATTCAGCCTGCATTGCGCGTCGTCTGTCCGCTCGGGCGGCGACACTCCAAGCCTCTGTTCCGCAAATGCCGCGCTACACCTATGCTTATGACAGTAGCTCACGCGAAAGGGCCATGACGAAGAGGTCGGAGGATTTCGACCCCAATATTCCTTTCCTCAGCGAGAGGACAGTGACCCTCCGCATCATCAGGCCGATCGACAGTGCTGCCAAGAGTTTCAATGCAGCCATGCGGCATGAGGCCAAGCAAAGTGCCTCAGTGCTAGTTGGATCTGGCGGAAAAGACCCGTTTTCTGATCCGGACCTGCAAGGTTCGATCGCCGCACATCAGTGGCTCGTTGCGTCTTCGGATGAGATAGCTTCGGTGTATATCGGGGCGGATGCCTTTACCGGGGGTGCTCACCCATATTATCGTGGAACGGCCACAATTTGGTCGTTTCGACTAAACCGTTTCCTGCGGAACGAAGATGTTTTCCGACGTGCGAACGATACAAGGCTCGTTGATCTGGTGCGCGCTCGTTTGCGCGACGGCGAACGCAAGCTGCCAAAAGAGTGTCTGACTTATCTGACTTCGGTCCCACTCAACGGCTTTACAATCGATCGTCACGGCATGACCTTTTGGTTCGACAGCCGTTTGTGCGAGAGCAGTGCCACGTTCAGTTGGGCAGAACTAAAGCCGTTCCTCAAGGCGAATATGCCGTTCGATCCCGCCAAACTGCGAGCAAACCCGCACGGCAATAGAGCGTGGGCGAATTTCGAGCCGATCTCCCAGCCTGTTCGCCGTTTATAGGTCGATCGTACCTGTTCGCGACCCGGGTTGGACGTTTCTGAAGCTGCTTAACGATTTGCTGCCGTTCACGATGGCTACCTCTCCCGTTCGCTTTCCAGCGATCAATTCGTGTTTTGGGGAGGCAATGGCTCCCAATTCTCGATCCTCTTTGGGATAGCTGCCAGGACAGGGGGCAGGGCCGAGGCTTGGTATTTCCTCGGGCGCCAACATGCACGAATGGCAGAAGGTCGCGATTGGAAAAGAGGTCGTGAGTGACCGTCTCTGAATCCAACCGGTCGGCCGTGTAACCGATCCTGCCTAGCCTACACCTCCCACGGCGCGAGGTGGGACGTAACAGGGGCGGGCGACTGACACACCCGTGATGCTCTTCCGGTTAGGCCACTGGGGTTGAGAACTGTCGCATGGTTTGTCCCGCATCCGCTCATTGTTTGCTAACTGCCTTCGTGACAAGCTGGGGAAGTCAGAGGGGGTGACGATGAACCGGGTTCGGGTGTTCGGGGCAGCATATTGCATCGGTTTCATGCTCGTGGTGGCGATCGGCTATGTGCCGCCATTTCATGACGCCGACGGCAATCTGTTCGGCCTGTTCAAGCTCGACCTTTATGACGACAGCCTGCACTTTTTTTCCGGTCTGTGGGCGGGGATCGCCGCGTGGAGGTCCTATGGCGCGACACGCCGTTATTTCCGCCTGTTTGGGCCACTCTATTTCGCAGACGGTGTGATGGGGCTGTTCCTGGGCAGCAGCTATTTGGATGGCGGTATCTTCCTGTACGGACCAGTCCGGGAGTCACTATATGCGCACGTCTTCGCCAACCTGCCGCACCTAGTGATCGGTGGCGTCGCGATCTGGGTCGGTTATCGGTTGGCGCAGGCGCCTGAGGGGGCAGCGCAGCCGGCGTTGGCGTGAGGCGCCGCTGGCGCCTGGCAGCGCTTGCCGGCGGGCTGATCGCGGCCATTGTGCTGGTGCCGATTGCGTATATCGAGGTGGGCTGCCGGGCGCCGCTGCCGGGCCTCGTCGCCGCGCCTGACCGTACTCCGCTTCTCCCCGCAGCCGATCGGCGGCCGGAGGCGC
>CAJYKO010000441.1 GCA_913775215.1 uncultured Devosia sp.
CTGATCCTCGGTGTGCTGTTCTTCATCCAGCCGTTCATCGCGACGATTTTTACCGCGACGGTCCTTGGCACGCTGGTCGGACTTGCGGCACTCTTTGTTGGTGCCATGCAAATTTTCGTCGTGGTGCGGGAGCGCGATAGCTATGCGCGGATTTGGCCCGTGGTGCTTTCCGGCGCATCCTATGTATTGCTCGGCCTTTTGTTCCTGCTCTTCCCGGTACTGACGGCAGCGGTTGGGGTCATGCTGGGGGGGATTCTGCTCGTAATCTTTTCGATCGGGCTTTTTGGTTGGGCTTGGCGGCTCTATCAGTCGAGCAAGGTCTAGCTGCCCGTCTTGTAAGTAACGATGACGCCAGCAACGGTATCATCGTTGCGATAGGTTGTCGCCCCGGCCGGTGAGCTCAGCTCGATTGCAGTTGGCGAAACCCAGCGTGGAGCGAGGTCGGCCGCGGCGCCGACGGAATAGAAGCTAGCGGCGTCGAACGGGACGTCCTCACCCGGCGGCACCAGGGCCGCCTGGGTATTGGGGGCTGTGTCACCGCAATTGCGGGAAAACACGACGAGATCGAACTGGTTGTCTGGGGATGTCAGCCGATCGGTTTCGTCGATCGTACATTCGGGAACGAGACTGGCGACGAACCATAGGGTTGCACCGATGGCGATGGCCGGACCAAGGGTCAGTGCGAGCAACACGGCCATCGGCATTTTGGTCGTCCGGGGCATGGCTGTGGAAAACTCCTTGGTCGTGACTTCGGCCTTGGGAGTGATTAGGTAACACCCATGCGCTTTACGGATACGTTCCTGGATGAAATCCGCCAGCGCCTGCCGATTACGCAGGTTGTGGGCGAACACGTGCTTTGGGACAAGCGGAAATCGCAGCCAGGCAAGGGCGACATGTGGGCGTGTTGCCCTTTTCATGCCGAGAAAAGCCCGAGCTTTCACGCCGATGACCGGCGCGGCATCTATCACTGCTTTGGCTGCGGGGCGACCGGCGATCATTTCAGGTTCCTGACCGAAAAGGCAGGGATGAGCTTCCCCGAAGCAGTCGAAAAACTTGCTGGAATGGCGGGCGTCGCGATGCCGGCGCGGGACGAGAGGACCGAGCAGCGAGAGGCGGCGCAAAAGGGCCTCGTCGAGGTCATGGAACTGGCCGCGAAATATTTCGAAGCAGCGCTAGCGCACAATATCGGGGCGCGGGCGCGGGGTTATCTCTTTGATCGTGGCGTGTCGCCTACGAGCCAAACGCGGTTTCGCATAGGTTTTGCCCCGGATAGCCGCAATGGGCTCAAGGAGCATCTGGCGGCCAATGGCGTCAGTGCGCAGGCGATGATGGATGCGGGGCTAGTTACCAGCCGTGACGATGATCCGCTCACCTATGACCGGTTCCGCAATCGCGTCATGTTTCCCATCACTGATTTCCGCGGCCGGATCATTGCCTTTGGTGGTCGTGCACTGAGCGCCGATGTGCCGGCAAAATATCTGAACTCGCCGGAGACGAGCCTCTTTTCCAAGCGGCAGACGCTTTATAACGGACAATCGGCGCGGGCGGCGGCGCGGGATGGGGCGACGGTCATCGTCGTCGAAGGTTATCTCGATGTGATTGCGGCAGTATCGGCCGGCTTTGAAGGGACGGTCGCACCGCTTGGGACGGCCCTCACCGAGGAGCATCTGCAGCTTTTGTGGCGGATGGCTGAGGTGCCGGTGCTTTGCTTTGACGGTGACAAGGCTGGCTTGAAGGCGGCCGAGAGGGCGATGGACCTTGTGCTGCCGCATCTCAAGCCTGGCCAGACGGTCAAGATTGCGACGCTGCCGGAAGGGCAGGACCCTGATGATCTCATCAAGGCGCAGGGGCGGCAGGCTTTTGCCGATGTGATCGAAAAGGCGCGCAGCCTTTCGGATATGCTCTGGAGCCTCGAGACGGGCGGCCTCGTGCCCGAGGCGCCGGAAGAGCGCGCTGCGATGCAGGCGCGATTGCGGGAACGGGCCAATACGATCCAGGACCAGACGGTTCGCTTCCACTATCAGCAGGCGTTTGACGAGAAGCTCAAAGCGTTCTTCGCGCCGATCCGGCAGGGCCGCGACGGTCAGCGCGGTGGGCGGCCGGCATATGGGCAAAGTGGTGCTTATGGATTTCCCGCGCGAGGCACGCCGCGGCTTGTTGTTTCCGATACGCTGCGCAATTCGCGCCTGATGCGCGGTGTCGTCGGAATGGAAGCGACGCCTCGGGAGGCGACGATCATCCAGACGCTGGTCAATCATCCTGCGCTGGTCGAGGACAAGTTCGAAATTCTGGCGGCACTCGATTGCGAGACGCCGACGGCGCAAAAAGTCTTGAGCGACATATTGGCGCTGGTGGTGCGACACCACGACATTTCTGCGCCTGATTTGAAGGACGCGCTCGGGGTACGAGGCCATGGTCCGGCACTGGCGCGCATGGCGGAAACGCTGGTGCGGCAGGGCGTCTGGCAGGTGGGCGCGGATACCGCGCTTGCGGACGCAGAAATCGGATTAAGTCACGCGCTGGCCTTGCATAACAAGAAAGTTCAGCTAAATAGGGAACTCAAGGCAGCCGAAGCGGCGCTGGGCGAAGACCCGAGCGATGAAACCTTTGAAAGGCTGCGAGACATCAAGAACCAGATTACCACTGTCGACGGTACAGAGGCATTGATCGAAGGATTTGGTTCGCTATCTGGACGCGCGACTCGCAGTTTTTAGAGAGAACTCTAAAGGCCGGCGAAGACGCGCGATTTGGCATATGACGTGCACGTCATGGCGTCCCGAAGCGAACCATCATGAGGCTAGGGTGTTAACGCCTCGGTGACCAAACCTTTACCTTGTCTTGAGCTGTCACCACCTATGACAAGTCCGGCGCCCGAGATGCCCGCGGGTCCAGAGGAGTAGCATATGGCCACCAAGGCAGCGAACAAAGCCAGCAAGGAAACCGAGAAGCCCGAATCCGGGGCTCCGGAAGCCTCCAATGACAGTCCTCTGATCGACCAGAACGATGCTGCGGTCAAGAAGCTGATCAAGGTCGCCAAGAAGCGCGGCTATGTGACCTATGAAGAACTGAACGCCGTTCTGCCGGCTGATGAAACCAGCTCCGAGCAGATCGAGGACTTCATGTCCATGTTCTCGGAAATGGGCATCAACGTCGTCGATGAAGATGAGGTCGAAGAGACCGAAGTCGAGAAGGACGAAGAAGAGACCGGCAGCGAAGTCGCGCCTTCTGGCGGCACCGCGCTGGCCAATACGTCGAACACCAAGTCCGGCTCGGATCGCACCGATGACCCGGTGCGTATGTATCTGCGCGAGATGGGTTCGGTTGAACTCTTGAGCCGCGAAGGCGAAATCGCCATCGCCAAGCGCATCGAAGCCGGTCGCGAGACCATGATCGAAGGCCTCTGCGAATCGCCGCTGACCTTCCAGGCCATCATCATCTGGCGCGATCAGCTTGCCGAAGGCGAAATTCTGCTGCGCGACATCATCGATCTCGAAGCGACCTACGCTGGCCCCGACGCCAAGCAGGCGGCGCCCGAGATTCCCGTTGCTGCGCCTCGGGCCGAGCCCGAGCCGGTGAAGGCTGCCGCAAAGCCCGCGCCACGCCGCGCCGCATCTTCGGACAGCGACGACGACTATGTCCCTGAAGAGCCCGAAGCGCCGCAGGATCCGGTCGAGGACGATGACGACGAATTCGACAACGCCCTGTCGCTCTCGGCGATGGAAGCGGAATTGAAGCCGCAGGTTGTCGAGACCTTCGATCGCATTGCCGAGGCCTATGGCCAGATGCGCGTGATGCAGGATCGGCACGCCGAAGATCGCAGTGCGACGGTGTCCGACGCGGAAAGCAAGAAGCTCGAAGTGCTGCGTGGGGAAGTGATTGCCGACGTCAAGTCGCTGTCTCTCAATACCAGCCGTATCGAAAGCCTTGTCGAGCAGCTTTACGACATCAACAAGCGTCTCGTGCGTCTTGAAGGCCGCCTGCTGCGCCTTGCTGAAAGCTATGGCGTCAAGCGCGAAGTGTTCCTCAAGAACTACTATGGCCGTGAACTGGACCCCACCTGGGAAACCTCGTTCGATGGTTTTGACGGCAAGGGCTGGGCTGAATTCGCGCGCCGCGAAGTCGATACCGTGCGCGATATTCGCCATGAGGTCGCAACGCTTGCGACCGAAACCGGTCTTGATATCGCCGAATACCGCCGCATCGTTCACAAGGTACAGAAGGGCGAGCGCGAAGCTGCAATCGCCAAGAAGGAGATGGTTGAAGCCAACCTTCGCCTCGTGATCTCGATCGCGAAGAAGTACACGAACCGCGGCCTTCAATTCCTTGATCTCATTCAGGAAGGCAATATCGGCCTGATGAAGGCCGTCGATAAGTTCGAGTATCGTCGCGGTTACAAGTTCTCGACCTATGCGACCTGGTGGATCCGTCAGGCGATCACCCGCTCGATAGCCGATCAGGCACGCACCATCCGTATTCCTGTGCATATGATCGAGACGATTAACAAGATCGTCCGGACTTCACGCCAGATGCTGCATGAAATCGGCCGTGAGCCGACGCCAGAGGAGCTCAGCGAAAAGCTGCAGATGCCTTTGGACAAGGTCCGTAAGGTGCTCAAGATCGCCAAGGAGCCGATCTCGCTCGAAACGCCTATCGGCGACGAGGAAGATTCCAACCTTGGCGATTTCATCCAGGACGTGAATGCGATCCAGCCGATCGATGCGGCGATCCAGTCGAACCTGCGTGAAACGACGAC
>CAJYKO010000442.1 GCA_913775215.1 uncultured Devosia sp.
GCGGGGCCGTATTCGAGAGTTTCGAAGATCTGCACGATTCTGTTCATTTGTGGCCTCCTTTAGAGTGCCGAAAATTCTGCGTTCGGGGCGGGATCCCCCTCACCCGCCCTTCGGGCACCCTCTCCCCGAGAGGGAGAGGAATGGCTCCGTGCATGCCGCTGGAGTGGAGCCCTATTCTTCTACCCCTCGGGGAGAAGGTGGCGCGATAGCGCCGGATGAGGGGGCTCCCCTAAACCATCGGCTGGCGGTAGTCGGCGGCGTAGTGGCCGGTTAACCCGTGCTCGAGCTGACGTTCTATATCCGTTAACAATCCGCTAGCGCCGAAGCGGAATAAATGGGGATTCAGGTAATGGGTCCCCAGTTCCTCCTTCATCAGCGCCATGTATTTGAGCGCGTCGCCCGCGGTCGCGATACCGCCGGCTGGTTTGTAGCCGATTTCGATGCCGGTCTCCTCATTGAACCAGCGGATCATGCGGATCATGGTCAGCGAGGTGACGAGATTGGCGTTGACCTTTTCCTTGCCGGTCGAGGTCTTGATGAAATCGGCGCCGGCCAGCATGCAGACGAGCGAGGCTTTCGCGATATTGGTCTGGGTCGCGAGTTCGCCGGTGCCCAGAATGGTCTTGATGTGCGCATCGCCGCAGGCCTTGCGGAAGGCGCGGACCTGATCGTAAAGCGCCTGCCAATCGCCGCGCAGGACCATGCCGCGTTCGATGACGATGTCGATTTCCTGGGCGCCGTCTTTTACTGAGGCTTCGATATCGGCAATCTTGGTTTCGACCGGGGCGAGGCCATGGGGGAACGCAGTCGAGACGGCGGCGACCGGAATGCCGGTGCCCTCCAATGCGTCGACGGCCGTCTTGACGAAGGTGTGGTAGACGCAGACGGCGCCGGGGAGGATGCGGAGATTTTTGACCCCGAGCTTGTCGACGATTTCGGCGCGGAGCGGATTACGCGCCTTGGCGCAGAGGCGCTCGACGCGGCCGGGCGTATCGTCGGCATTGAGCGTTGTCAGGTCGATCAGCGTGATGGCTTTGAGGAGCCAGGCGAGCTGATAGTCCTTCTTGACCGTGCGGCGCGCGCCGATGGAGCCGGCGCGGCGCTCGAGAGCCGAGCGGTTCATGCGGACGCGTTCAACCCAATCGAGATCGAGCGGATAGCCCGGATTGCGCTTGTGCGCGGGCGCGTGGCTGCTCCCGCTATTGTCGACGACCTTGAGACTCATAGCTCCTCCACCAGGGCCGGGATCAGCTTTTGCAGCTTGGCCGCCCCTTGCACCGCCATAGTTTTGGTATGCTCATGGCTGATGTTTTCGTTCGACAGGCCGGCGCCCATATTGGTGATGGACGAGCAGGCCCAGACTTTTAGCCCCAGGAAGCGTCCGAGGATCACTTCCGGAGCGGTCGACATGCCAACGGCATTGGCGCCGAGACGGATGGCCATCTGGATTTCGGCAACGGTTTCAAAGCTCGGGCCGGAATACCAGAGGTAGATCCCCTCCCCGACCTTGATGCCAAGCTTTTCGCCCGCCGCCTTGGCCTTGGCGCGCAGATTGGAATTGTAGCAATCGACCATGTTCACAAAACGGCGGTCGGTGGGCTCCCCGATCAGCGGGTTCATGCCGGCATAGTTGATGTGGTCGGAGATCAGCATGAGATCGCCGGGACGCAGGTTTTCGTCGAGGGAGCCGGCGGAATTGGTGAGCAGAAGCGTCTTGGCGCCAAGCTCGGCCATGGTTTCGAGCGCGGGGCGCATGGCGGCGGCATTGCCGTGCTCATAATAGTGCTCGCGGCCAGTGAGGATCGCGATGCGCTTGCCGCTCATGGTGCCGATCAAGAGATCGCGGCCGTGGCCGGAAACGCCGGCACCCGGGAAATCCTTGAGTTCGGAATAGGGAATGGTGACCTTATCTTCAAGGAGATCACCAATGGCCGAGAGGCCGGAGCCGAGGGTCAGCGCGGCGGTGATGGGTTCCTCGCCGGCGATCTTGCGAATGGTCTTGGCGGCTTTGGTCATTTTTGCCTTTCGGCTTTCTTCTTTGGCATAGCTTGTTTACCCCGCCGCTCGCGCGTAGCGCTCGCGGCCTTCTCGCCTAAATTCACTCCACCGGAGTGAATTTGCCTGCGGCCGGCTCAAAGCCCAAAAACTCCGGCCCAAAGCTGTGCGGCAGAAGTTGCCCGAGCGTCTGCACCAGCGGCGTTCCATCGACCCCATGCGAAATCACTTCAACATCGAGATCGGCAAATTCGCGAATGCGTTGGCGGCAGCCGCCGCAGGGGGTGACGGGGCTTTGGCCAGGGCCGGTGACGTAGATGCGGGTGATGCGGCGGGCGCCGCCAGCGATCATGGCGGCGATCGCAGAGGTCTCGGCGCAATTACCCTGCGGATAGGCGGCGTTTTCGATGTTGCAGCCGGAATAGATCTTGCCGTCATCGGCAAGGATCGCGGCCCCGACATGGAAATTGGAATAAGGCGCATAGGCCTTGGCGCGGATGGCTTCGGCGGCGGCGAAAAGGGATTGGTCGGTGGTGGTCATGTACTTGTTTCCTCTCGCCTGTGATCAGCGTCGCGCTTCAACACCTCAGAGTGTCATCCCGGCCCTGAGCCGGGGTGACAATCGAGTTTTGGGCAACCACGTGCCCTTGTGCTGGCGTTACCGCTCCTTGGTATACGGCACGCCACCCGCCTTGGGGCCGACTGCCTTGCCGATGAAGCCGGCGAGGAGCACCACCGTCAGGACATAAGGCAGAGCCTGGATGGCCTGGACAGGGACGACGCCGATGACCGGCAGCTCGAAATTCTGCAGGCGGATTTGCAGCGCATCGAGGAAGCCGAAGAGGAGGCAGGTAAACATGGCGGGGACCGGCTTCCATTTGGCAAAGATCAGCGCCGCGAGGGCGATATAGCCCTTGCCGGCCGTCATGTTATTGCCAAAGCCCGAACCCTGGGCGATCGAGAAGTAAGCGCCGGCCAAACCGCAGAGAAGGCCGGTGATGATGATGGCCTGATAGCGCTGCTTGACCACCGAAATGCCGGCGGTATCGACGGCCTTGGGATTTTCACCCACGGCACGGAGACGAAGGCCGAAGCGGGTGCGATAGAGTACGAAGGCTGTCACCGCGACCATGATGAAGGCGATATAGACCAGAAGATAGTGGCCTGAAATCAGCTCGGAATAGATCGGACCGAGGATAGGCACGCCCGCCAGTTCATTGGCAAACGGTAGCGTGATCGGCGCAAAGCGGCCGCCTTCGGAAAGAGCCGGCGTGCGGCCGCCCTGGCTGAACCAGGTCTGGCCGAGGAAGGTCGTCATGCCCGCGGCAAGCATGTTGATGGCGACGCCCGCGATCAACTGATTGCCCTTGAGGGTGATGGCGGCAGCGCCCTGCAGAAGCGTCGTTGCCAGCGACACGGCCATGCCGGCCATGAGGCCGAGCCAGGCGGAGCCGGAAATGGCGGCGACGGCGCCCGCCGCAAAGGCGGCAGCAAGCATCTTGCCTTCGAGGCCGATATCGAAAATGCCGGCCCGTTCCGAATAAAGTCCTGCCAAACAGGCGAGGAGGAGCGGCGTCGAGAGACGGATCGTGGCATCGAGGATGGAGAGAATGACGGCGAGATCCATCTCAGCTCTCCGGCTTGGCGGTCGAAACCGCAATTGCTTCGGACTTCTGCTCGGGCGAGAGCAGCATGAAGGCGCGTTCGAGCGAGGGGCGGAAGAGCCCTTCCATGGCGCCGGTAAAAAGAATGACCAAGGCCTGGATGACGACGATCATTTCGCGGGTGATGCCGGGAATGACGAACTGCAGTTCCTGCCCGCCTTGGTAAAGAGCGCCAAAGAGGATGGCGGCGAGCGCAATCCCGATCGGGTGGTTGCGGCCCATGAGCGCGACGGCGATGCCCACGAAACCAGCCCCGGCGACGAAATCGAGCACGAGGCGATTTTGCACGCCCATGACTTCATTGATCGCCACCATGCCGGCAAGCGCGCCGGAAATGGTCATGGTGATCATGATCATCTTCGAGTTTGAAATACCGGCATAGCGCGAGGCCGTTGGATTGGCGCCGAGGACGCGCATGGCATAGCCGAACTTGGTGTGCCAGATAAGGATATAGACCCCGATCAGCGCGGCGATGGCGATGAGAATCGAGAGATTGACCGGGGAATAGCCGAAAAAGGAGAAGAACTGGCGAAGCTGCGGCACGCGGCCGGCGACTTCGATCGTTTCGGATTCCGGCGCCATGGTCGACGCGGGCTTGAGCACGCGATTGACCATATAAACCATCAGCGCCGAGGCGATGAAATTGAACATGATTGTCGTGATGACGACGTGGCTGCCGCGCTTAGCCTGGAGCCAGCCTGGCACGAAGCCCCAGAAGCCACCGACAGCGCCGGCCGCGATGATCGCGAGCGGCATGGCGATGAGCCAATGGGTCTGATCGAGCGCGAGAGCTACGACGACGGCGCCGAGACCGGCGACATAGGCCTGGCCGTCGCCACCGATGTTAAAGAGCCCGGCATGGGCCGCGACAGCGACCGCGAGCCCAGTGAAGATGAAATTGGTGGCATAATAGAGCGTGTAGCCAAAACCATCGCCATAGCCGAAGGCGCCATAAAGGATGACCTGGATGGCGTGGAACGGATTTTCGCCGACGAGCAACACGACAAGGCCCGAGACGAGAAAGGCGAGAAGCAGATTGAGGGCCGGCAGGAGGGCAATATCGGCCCAGCGCGGGAGAGGTCTATGTGCGCTCATGGAAGAGGTCCCTGTTCGGCAATGCCGATGGTGCGGGGCGCGGTCTTGTTGATGCCGGCCATCATCAGGCCGAGTTCGCCTTCGGTGGCCGTAGCTGGATCGGCTTCGCCAACGATGACGCCATCGAACATGACGAGGATACGATCGGCGAGGGAGCGGATTTCATCGAGCTCGACGGAGACGAGGAGGATCGCCTTGCCCTCGTCACGCATCTTGATAATTTCATTGTGGATGAACTCGATGGCGCCGATATCGACGCCACGCGTTGGCTGGCCGATAACCAGCACGTCCGGGTCCTGCTCCATTTCGCGGGCGAGGACGATCTTTTGCTGATTGCCGCCGGAAAAGAGCGACGATTTCAGATTGATATTGGCCGGACGGACATCGAACAGCTTGACCTGATCGGCGGCGGCCTTCTTGGCGGCGGCGATATCGAGGAAGGCGCCTGAGCCATAGTCGGGCTTGTCGTGATAGCCGAGAATGGCGTTTTCCCATTCCTGGAAGGTCGTGACGAGACCCATGCGCTGGCGGTCTTCGGGCACGTGCGCAAGACCGGCTTGGCGCGCGCGGGCTGCGCCATCATCGCCTTCGAGCGAGAGCGGCTTACCGTTGAGCACGACGGTGCCCGATTTCTGGTCACGCATGCCGGTGATGGATTCGAGCAATTCGGATTGGCCATTGCCGGAAACGCCGGCAATGCCGACGATTTCGCCGGCCCGGATGGCAAAGCTGACATCCTTGACGCGGGTGACGCCCATGTCGTCGGCAACGACGAGATTTTGCACTTCGAGAAGCGTCTTGCCTGGACTGGCGGCGGTCTTGTCGACGCGGAGGAGCACGCGGCGGCCGACCATGAGTTCGGCCAGTTCTTCGGGGCTGGTTTCTTGGGTTTTGACGGTCGCGACCATCTGGCCCTGGCGCATGACCGAGACATTATCGGTGATCGCCATGATCTCGCGCAGCTTGTGGGTGATGAGGATCACCGTTTTGCCCTGGGCGCGGAGCGTTTCGAGGACGCGGAAGAGGTCGTCGGCTTCTTTGGGCGTCAGAACGCCGGTGGGTTCGTCGAGAATGAGGGTTTCGGCGCCGCGATAGAGCGCCTTGAGGATTTCGACGCGCTGCTGCTGGCCGACGGAAATATCCTCGATGATGGCATCGGGATCGACCTCGAGCGCATATTCCTCTTCGAGCCGGTCGAGTTCCTTGCGAGCGCGGCTGAGGCTGGGCTTGAGGAAGCCGGAGTCTTCGGCGCCAAGCACGATGTTTTCGAGGACCGAGAAATTATCGACCAGCATGAAATGCTGGTGCACCATGCCGATGCCAAGGGCGAGCGCCTGGCGGCTGTCGGCGATACTGGCTTCGGCGCCATTGACACGGATCGTGCCGCTGTCGGCCGTGTAGAAGCCATAGAGGATGGACATGAGCGTCGATTTGCCCGCGCCATTCTCACCCACGATGCCGTGGATGGTGCCGCGCGCAATTTTCAGATCGATGTCTTTGTTGGCGTGAACAGCGCCAAAACGCTTGTTGATCTTTTCAAGCTCGATCGCCCAGCCATTAGCCGGTGCGGTTACAGCGGCCGTTTCCGGCCGCTGTGTGTTCATGGATTTCTCACTCATACCGAGCGCTTAGAGCGGGCAGGTGGAATCGGTGGTGTAGTCGTGGACGGCGACTTCACCGGCGATGATCTTCGCCTTGTAGTCTTCGGCCGCGGCAGTCATTTCCGGCGTGATGAGGGCTTCATTATATTCGTCGACCGCATAGCCGACGCCATCATTGGCAAGGCCGAGGATTGTGACGCCGGGCTTGAAGGTGGCATCATCGGCAGCTTCGGTCAGCGCGGTCTGGACGGCAACGTCGACACGCTTGAGCATCGAGGTTAGGACCGAACCGGGCTGGAGGTAGTTCTGGTTGGAGTCAACGCCGATCGAGAACTTGCCAGCGTCCTTCATGGCCTGGAGCACGCCAAGGCCCGAGCCACCGGCTGCTGCATAGACCACGTCGGCGCCGGCGTCGACAGCGGCCTTGGCGAGTTCACCGGCGGTAACCGGGTCATTCCAGGCAGCCGGGGTGGTGCCGATATAGTTTTCGATAAGCTTGACGTCCGGATTGACCGCCTTGGCCCCCTGGGCATAGCCGCAGTAGAACTTGTGGATCAGCGGAATATCCATGCCACCGACGAAGCCGACCGTGCCGGTTTCGGACTTCATGGCGGCCAGTACGCCGACAAGGAAAGAGCCGGTATGCTCGTCAAAAAGGATCGACTGTACGTTCGGCGCTTCGACCACTGCGTCGATCACGACGAAATTGGTGTCCGGAAACTCGGCGGCGACCGTGGTCAGCGCTGCGGTCCAGGAAAAGCCGGCCATGACGATCGGATTAGCACCCTGGCTTGCGAACCGGCGGACTGCCTGTTCACGCTGCGCATCGGTTTGCAGTTCGAGGTCGAGGAAGCTGCCACCGGTTGCAGCCTTCCAGGCTTCAGCGCCATTATAGGCCGCTTCGTTGAACGACTTGTCGAACTTGCCGCCGAGGTCATAGATCACGGCCGGATCGGCCATGGCCACACCGGTCAGGACCGCGCTCAAAGCAAGACCACCGGACAAAGCCTTGGTGAGGGTCGAGAAGTTCATCGATTTAGTCTCCCTGTCTGACATCGTGTGGCCCGGCACCCCCTCGGGGCCAGTCCCAATGTCCTAACAAAGAATAAAATCGTTGAATGACCCGGCCCGCAAGAGGGCTGCGTTATTATTTTTCCGGATGGTCAAAATTCACGGGGACATTTTCCTGGCACGTCTTGGTGACAGGCAAATGACTACCAGCGCATCAGGATTGCGTGGAACAGAGTGCCGAGATCGACATCGGCATAGAGCACGCAGAGAACGGCGACTGCGGCGATGAGATAAAGCGCGATACCATCACGCGTCTGGCTGGTCATATTCATTTTGAGACAAATTGCAAATGATTGATGGGCGTGTCTCTAACGCACGGGGCGGGGCCGGATTGTGGCTGCGCCGGGGCAATGTTTTCTTAGGGTAAAGGCTGGGTTAATCGCGCGGGAGCGGCGTCACGTCCACGCCAGCTGCAGCACCGAAGCGCTCGAAAAAGCCATCGATTATGCGCTGGGCGGAATTGCCGATCAGCGCCTTGCCGAGCTTCATGATCTGGCCCGAGGCGCCGCCATGGGCTGTGAAGGTGAGGAGCGTGTTGGGACCCTCATCGGCGAGGATGACGTCGGCGCTGCCTTCGGCAAGACCCATGAAGCCGCCCTTGCCGCGACCGGATAAGGTGTAGCTCTCGGCGGGGACAATATTGGATAGGACGAGCTCGCCTTTAAAGGTTGGGTGCATGACGCCCAGATTGACCTTGATCTCAAGGTCGAGCGTGCCGGGGCCGGACCAGTCGATATGGCTGCAGCCGGGAATGGCCGCCTTGAGCATGGCAGGGTCGTTGAGCGCCTCCCAGATGCGGGTGCGCGGGGCGGACATGAGATAGCGGCCACCGAATTCCATCAGGCAGAAACTGCGTCGTAAGAACGTTTTTGCGGCGCGGTAGAATTGGGCAAAATCATCGTCGCAGACCCCAGTCTTTACGTGCGGCTTTTTCGCACCAATATGGACTAAATAGTTGCGGGAGCGAGACGATGCAATTGTCAGCGGAGGCTTCACGCGCAATCTAGGGTGCACGGGCACCCCACGGCCTGATGGGCCGCCAAATGCACAGGGAGCGATCAATGACCGACCAAGTGACCACCGCACCGCAAACGACGACCAGTGCCGTGACGGAACGGCCGCTGCAGTATCTGGACAAGGCCGTCAACGCCATCCGCGACCTCGGAATCTGGCCGGAAAACCAGGGCGAACAGCCGATCACCGGGCTGTTGCAGCAGATCACCGAACTCGACGAAACCCGTGTCATCCTGATCGGCCGCACGCTCTCTCAGGCGAGTGCGTTCAACGAGGTGGTGCGCGAGCAGGTCGCGGCCATGAAAATCGGCGAGCGCTACGAGGAGATCACCAAGGGTTTTGATTCCATTCGCGACGATGCCAAGGGCATGGTCGATCAACTGGCCGACAATAAGCTCGACCTCCTGGAGCGCGCGTCGAACGTCTGGATGAAAGTCAGCCGCGGCGATATCGCGACGCGCTTCAACAAGATCCGCGACACCTATCTCGATGTCACCAAGGACACCAAGGATCAGATCGATCGCGAGCAGACGATTTTGGAAGCTTATCGCGATTTCCGCGGGGCGCTGAAGCAGTCCGAAGTCATGGCGCTTGAGGTGCTTGCGGTCGCTGAAAAGCGTCTTGAGGAAAAAAAGAACATTCTGCAGGCCGCCTCGAACGAAGTGACGGCCTTTGCAGGCACGGCTCCGGCCGATCGGGCACGCCTTGAAATGGCGCGCGACGAAAAGCTGCGCGACATGCAGAACGAGGAAAAGCGCTATCAGATTGCCAAGGACCTCTCGGACAACCTGACCATTTCCTACAACACTTCGGAAGTGGTGATGGCGCGACTGATGCAGACGACCAATGCCAAGGAGCGGGTTTACCAGCAGTCGATCTCGTTCTTTTCGACCAATGAAACGGTTCTCACCGCCCTCTCCGCTTCGTTTACTGGCATGTTTGGTCTTCATGAATCGACCGCGACGCTGAACGCGATGAAGGAAGGGATGTCGAAGAGCTTGGAAACGCTTTCCGAGATCGGCGACAAGGTCCAGGAAGAAGCCGTGCGCGCCGGCTATGGCCCGACGGTGCGCGCCGATGCGGTGAAAAAGCTCGTCGATAGCGTCGTCAATTTCCAGGAGAAGAGCCGCACGATCATCAACGAGATGCGCGTCGCTTCCACCAAGAATTCGGCCGAAATCCGCGATGCAGTCGAAGACGGCAAGCGCCGGCTGGCGACATTGGCGGCGGAAGGCAATGCCCTCCTGCTCGAAACCAAGAGCTGACGGGCTCGGTGGAGACATAGGCCCAGAGGATGAGTGACGCGACGGCCAAGACGGCTGCCCCTCTCGATGAAGTCATGCTGGCGATGGACGTGGTGGACACACTGCGCCATCGGCAGGATCTGGCCATTCGCGAACTCGATGGCGCGGCGCGCGAAGCGCAGCTGATCGAGCGGCTGCGCGAAATCTATCGCCAGCAGGGCATAGAAGTGCCCGATCACATTCTTAAGCAGGGTGTCGAGGCGCTTGCCGAAAGCCGCTTTGCCTATGATCCTCCGCAGCCGGGGCTCAACACCGCGCTTGCTAAGCTTTATGTGAGCCGCAAGCGCTGGGGGCGCCCTGCCCTTTTTGTGTTCGGCGCCGTGCTCGCCGTGGCGCTGGTTTATTTTGGCGTGGCGCGGCCCTTTGCCGAAGGGCGCGCGCAGCAGGCGCAGGTGGAACTGAGCGAGGGTCTGCCGGCGCAGATGGATGCGCTCTACAAGACAATCTTCGATGAAACAAAGGTGCAGCAGGCGGTCGTGCAGGCCGACGCGCTGATCAGCCGCGGCAAGGCTTTCGCGGCCGAAGGCAATCGCACCGGCGCCGAGGATATCGTGGCGCGTTTGACGGCACTGCGCGACCAGTTGCGTCAGGAATATGTGGTCCGTGTTGTCAATCGCTCGGATGAGCAGTCGGGCTTCTGGACGTTCCCCGAGATCAATACCGACGCAACCAATTATTACCTCGTGGTCGAAGCGATCGACTCGGACGGCAATGTCTTGAAACTGCCCATTCTCAACGAAGAAACCGGCCAAACCGAAGTCGTCGCGCAGTGGGGGCAGCGGGTGTCCGAGAGGGTCTACAATGCTGTCGCGGCCGACAAGCGCGACGATGGCATTATCCAGGCCAATGAAGTGGGCCGAAAGTCGGACGGTTTCTTGGATGTTGAATATCAGATGCCGGTGCTCAAAGGCACGGTGACGCAGTGGTGACGGCATGAGCATAGGCGGCCCACAGGCTCTCGCCAGCCTTGAAGATGCAATGCGCGACATTCGCCGTGAGGAAGACGAGATTTCTCGCCGGCTGGCGCGTTCGTCCGAAGTGATTG
>CAJYKO010000443.1 GCA_913775215.1 uncultured Devosia sp.
GTCGGGCTCGGGCTCATGCGCATTTTCGATGCCGTGCCCTATAGCCACGACATCCTCAAAATCGTCAGCACGCTCTATCTGCTTTATCTCGCCTATAAGCTGGCCACCACGTCGAGCCTTGGCGGCGGTACGGTTCAGGGCGAACCCATGACATTCTGGCAGGCGGTCCTGTTCCAGTGGGTCAATCCCAAGGCCTGGACCATGGCCCTCACCGCCATGACCGTCTATGCCGGCAGCGGCTCCTGGCAGGCCGTATTGCTGGTCACGGTGGTTTTCGGCATCGTCAATGCCCCATCCATCAGCGTCTGGGTTTTCGCCGGCGATCGTCTGGGACAGTTTCTCTCGACCCCCAGCCGCCTCCGGGCCTTCAATATCCTGATGGCCGCTTTACTGGTGGCTTCGCTTTACCCGGTTCTCGTCCACTAGAGCCGATCACGTGCTCTGATGGGTGATGAAGGCGTCGAACGCTGCCAGCACCTGGCCGCGCACCGGATCGGTTTCCATGAAAAGTTCATGCTTGGCCCCGGCGATCACGACATGCCGGCCGTTGCGCAGCCGCAACCCCAATTGCTCGAGCGCTGGAGTCGAAACGATCGTATCGCGGGCAGCAGCGAGCACCAGCAGCGGGATCTGCAGTCTGCTCGCAAACTCTTCGCGATTGGCCTCGACCATCGCCCGCATCGCCGCCGCCAGCCACCGAAGGCTCGGCGAGCCCAGATAAAGACTGTCATCGGCCCGGATGGTTTCGACCATGCGCATATAGCGCAGCATGTCCGAGGTCAGGGGATTGTTCAAAAACCCCGCCTCGGTCGGCCGCTTGTCGCCGCGGCGTTTGAGCGGCACCGCGCCAAGCCCGACAAAACTCAGCACCTCGGCAAACCCGCCCCAGGCGCCAAGACTGTCTTCCATGCCCGAAAGGCTGACCATCGGCGCGGATAAAAACATGCGATCGAACATCATCCGGTCGCGCGTTGCCGCATAAAGCGAGGCGAGCCCACCCATGGAGTGCCCGACGAGATAATAGGGTCCGGGACAATCGGGCAGCAGAATCTCGGTATGAAAAGTCCTGAGGTCGGTCCAATAATCCTCGAACCGGTCGACATAGCCGATATGGGGATTGCCGATCAGCCGGTCCGAACCGCCCTGCCCGCGCCAGTCAAAGGTTGCGACTGCAAAGCCCCGCGCCTGGAAATCGGCGACTGTCTCAAAATACTTTTCGATATATTCGGTACGCCCCTGCACCAGACACACCGTTCCCCGATGCGGCCCCGCCGATTTCGGCCAGATCGCATAGCGCAGTTTGACCCGGTCCGGCGTCGTCACAAAGCCCAGCCGAACACCGTCCGGCACCGGGTTGGATGGAACGATGGCAAGCTTGGGTCCAGTGGGATCGACCATTGCGGTCACGGGCGCCTCCGAATTTGAGCCGCACGATAAACGCGCGAGGTAAAGAAAAGCCAGCATTCCGGGCTGGCGGAACACTGGCTTTCTTTTCCGGGCGGCCCCATGCGGGGGGCGGATGATGGGACCGCGGGGCGCAGGCCAATTGGCCTACGCTCCCCTTATGCTTCATTCCGCCTGAACAGCCCCGGACCAAGCCATTCATTTTCGGTTCATCATCGAAAAATTCGCACGTGAATTTCCCCTCTTGAACCCCGAAAACCCGCACCTAAATATCACTCGTTCGCCGGATTTCCGGGGACACCGGCCCTGCTAATCGGTCGCTCGCCACTTTTGGGAGCACGCGCAGAACCGGCTCGAAACCACACGTTGCTTTACGGAGAATGTGACAAATGCAGACCTTTGATTTTTCCCCCTTCTATCGTTCCACCGTCGGCTTTGACCGTCTGTTCAACCGCCTCGATACGCTGGGCACGCAGGAAACCAAGTCCTACCCGCCCTATAATATCGAGCGCACCGGCGATGATGCCTACCGCATCTCCATCGCCGTAGCCGGGTTCTCCAATGGCGACATCGCCATCGAGACCAAGGAGAACAGCCTCGTGGTCAAGGGCGCCAAGCCCGCCGAAACCGCCGAGGGCAAGCGCGAATTCCTCCATCGCGGCATTGCCGAACGCGCCTTCGAGCTGCGTTTCCAGCTTGCCGACTATGTCGAGGTTCAGGGCGCAACGCTCGAAAACGGCCTGCTCCATCTCGAACTGAAGCGCGAACTGCCCGAAAGCAAGAAGCCGCGCACCATTCAGATCAATGGCAGCACCCCGACGATCGAGGATAAGTCCGTAAACTAGGAGCCGGCGCGAAGCGCAAAATCGCTCCGGTGGAGCGATTTTAGGCGACTAGGCCATGAGAGCTAGGCTCGAATGGCGGAGTCTTCGGAACGAAGAAGGCGCGGTCCCCCAGGGCCGCGCTTTTTGTTTGTCAGACCTGCTCGGGGCGCGAGGAACGAGTCACCCGTCTGAAATGTTGAAGAGACAAGCGGCCGCGCCCGCCACAATCTCTTCACCAGCGTCAGGACATATCCCCGATGAAAACCCCCTCGATGACCCTCAAATCCAATGCCAAGGCCGCCGTCATCGACGTGCTTAATGCCCGCCTCGCCGACGCCATCGATCTGGCCCTCATCACCAAGCAGGCACACTGGAACCTCAAAGGCCCCAACTTTATCGGCGTCCACGAAATGCTCGATCCCATGCGCGCGGCCATCGACAACCACGTCGACATCATCGCCGAACGCGTCGCCCAGCTCGATGGCATTGCGCTGGGCACGAGCCAGGTTGTCGCCAAGGCGACGATCCTCGAAGCCTATCCCACCGACATCCGCAAGGTCTCCGATCACCTCGCAGCCCTCGCCGAGCGCTATGCCGCTCTCGCCAATCAGGTCCGCGAAGATATCGACACGACCGACGAGGCCGGCGATGCCGACACCGCCGATATCCTCACCGCTTTTTCCCGCGAGCTCGACAAGGACCTGTGGTTCATCAAATCCCATCTCGAATAGGATTTACCGGCCATTAACCATTAAAAGCGCGCTGCCAGGCGCGCTTTTTGCATTTCCGGCGCGCCTCTCCTACAATCTCCTATAGTTAAAATAGGAAACTCCTATTTTTTATGGCGAGATTTGGGTGAAACCGCTTGCCCGCAGTTTGGAATTATGCAAATGTGAAGGCGTTAGGGCAGCATCTCTGTCCTAAATAAAGCGTCGCCCCGCTCTCCGCGGCAAGCACGCACGCTGGTTCGGCTGGACCGCTATGGGATAGCGGAAACGAATAGGCGGGACTAATATAGTCCGAATTATGAGCGGCCATTTGGATGCAGCGCCGCTCCCCACGCATGGACGCGACTTTGTTCGCTGAGCCGTACGAAAAGTACGACCCGGTCGAAAAGCGTGCCCACTGAGGACCAAGACTGCATCCAGCGGGCCGGCACCGGCACCATCAGGATGCATACGACATAGCGAACCAAGCCTGGCAACAGGCGCGATCAGATAGCGAGGAACACGATATGGCACACGAGACGAACGGATTTTCCCTTCCGGTCACCGCGAAAGCCAATACTCGCAAAACCCTGATCCTCGATGGCAAGCGCGTTGACGGCCGCCCCCAGGCCCAGGGTCTTTATGATCCGGCCAACGAATCCGACGCCTGCGGCATCGGCATGATCGCCAACATCAAGAACAAGCCCAGCCACGAAGTGGTCGAAAAGGGTCTCGAAATCCTCGAGAACCTCGAACATCGCGGCGCCGTGGGCGCTGATCCCCTGATGGGCGATGGCGCCGGCATTCTGGTGCAGACCCCGCACGCCTTCTTCAAGAAGGTGCTGCCCTTTGCCCTGCCGGAAAAGGGCCACTACGCCGTGGCTATGATTTTCTATCCCAACGTCGTCGAGCTGCGGAACCGCTGCGCCGCAGCCGTGCGCGCCTGCCTTGATGCCGAAGGCCTCGAGCTCCTCGGCGAGCGCGTCGTCCCCTTCGACAATTCAAAGCTCTCCGAAGGCGTGATCGCCACCCAGCCGATCATCGAGCAGATGGTCATCGCCCGCCCCGATGGCCTCACCATCGACGAGTTCGAGCGCAAGCTCCTCATCGTCCGCAAGGTCATTTCCAACACCGTTTATAAGACGGTGCCCGAAAGCGACAGCGACAACGGCTTCTATGTCGTCTCGATGTCGGCGCGCACGCTCGTCTACAAGGGCATGTTCCTCGCCTACCAGCTCGGTGCCTTCTATCCCGATCTGTCGGACGCCGATTTCGAGAGCGCCATCGCCCTCGTGCACCAGCGCTTCTCGACCAACACCTTCCCGTCCTGGAAGCTGGCCCACCCCTACCGCATGACCACCCACAATGGTGAGATCAACACCATTCGCGGCAACGTCAACTGGATGGCGGCCCGCCAGGCCTCGGTGTCCTCGCCGCTCTTTGGCTACGACATCACCAAAATCTGGCCGATCTCCTACGAGGGCCAGTCCGACACCGCCTGCTTTGACAACGCGCTCGAATTCCTCGTGCGCGGCGGCTACTCGCTGCCTCATGCCGCCATGATGCTGATCCCCGAAGCCTGGGCCGGCAACCCCTTGATGGACGAGCAGCGGCGCGCCTTCTACGAGTATCACGCCGCCCTCATGGAGCCATGGGACGGCCCCGCCGCCATGTCGCTCTCCGATGGCCGCTATGTCGTCGCCACCCTCGATCGCAACGGCCTGCGCCCGGCGCGCTATCTCGTCACCAAGGAAGGCCATGTCGTCCTTGCTTCGGAATCCGGCGTACTCGA
>CAJYKO010000444.1 GCA_913775215.1 uncultured Devosia sp.
TTGATACGCCCGAGGTCCGTGGCATGATCAACAAGATCCCGCACCTCGTCCGTGTAATCGGCGAGTAAGAGGGAGCTCGACAAATGACTCGTTTGAACGAACTTCGCGACAATCCCGGTTCCACCAAGGTCCGCGTTCGCGTCGGCCGTGGTATCGGCTCCGGCGTTGGCAAGACCGGTGGTCGTGGTGGCAAGGGCCAGACGGCTCGTGCCGGTGTCGCGATCAACGGCTTTGAAGGCGGCCAGATGCCCCTTCACATGCGTATGCCGAAGCGTGGCTTCAATGCTTGGAACCCCAAGGATTGGAACCAGGTCCGCATCGACCGCATCCAGGCCTATATCGACTCTGGCAAGCTCGATGCAAAGGGCGTCATCGACGCTGCTGCGCTCGTGGCTGCTGGCGTGATCCGTCGCGCTAAGGACGGTGTCCGCCTGATCGGCTCGGAAGGCTTCACGGCTTCCAAGGTGACCTTCAAGGTGGATTATGCCACCAAGGGTGCCACTGCCGCCATCGAAGGCGCTGGCGGCAAGGTTGACTTGATCCCGGTGAAGGAAACCTGGAAGAAGACACCGTACGCCGCCAAGTAATTTGGTTCTGACGCACCCGGCCTTGCGGTCGGGTGCGTTTTTCTGGTTTGTTGCGCCGGGGACGCATTCCTATATGTTCCCAGGGCGCGTCGAGCGCCTGTGGCCTCATGCCATAGAGTAGGGCGCGGAAGAGCAGCGCATAGCGGTTTTCCGTATCAGCCTTGCGACAACAAATTTCAGGGCCCGCGATTCGGCTTTTTCGTTTCGCACCCGGCTCTAGGGAGCGAAGTATGGCGTCCGCAGCCGAGCAACTTGCTCGCAATCTCAGTTTCTCGACCTTTTCCAAGGCGAAAGCCCTTCAGCAGCGCATCTGGTTCACACTGGGCGCGCTGCTTGTTTATCGTTTGGGCACCTTCATTCCGGTCCCGGGCATTGACCCCGATGCGTTCCGCGCGACTTTCGAGCAGAGCCAGCAGGGCATCATCGGCATGTTTAACATGTTCTCCGGTGGCGCCGTGGAACGTATGGCCATCTTTGCCCTCAACCTCATTCCCTACATCACGGCGTCTATCGTCGTGCAGGTGATCGCGACTGCTTCGCCCAAGCTCGAAGCGCTTAAGAAAGAGGGCGAAGCAGGGCGACGGAAGATGAACCAGTACACCCGCTATCTGGCGGTCGTGTTCTGCGCCGTGCAGGCCTATGGCATCGCGGTTGGTCTCGAAGGCAGCCAAGGCGTCGTCCTCAATCCGGGCTGGTTCTTCCGCCTCTCGACCGTTATCACGCTCGTCGGCGGCACCATGTTCCTGATGTGGCTCGGCGAACAGATCACCTCGCGCGGTGTCGGCAATGGCATCTCGCTGATCATCTTTGCCGGTATCGTGGCCAATCTGCCCTCGACTGTCGTTCAGACGCTGGAATTGAGCCGTACCGGCGCGATCCCCGCCTTTGCCGGCTTTGGCATGATTGCCTTGGCGCTCGTCGTCATCGCCATCATCGTCTTCTTCGAGCGCGCCCAGCGCCGCCTTCTGATCCAGTATCCCAAGCGCCAGGTCGGCAATAAGCTTTTCCAGGGCGATACCTCGCACCTACCATTGAAGCTCAACACCTCGGGCGTTATCCCGGTGATCTTCGGCTCGTCGCTCCTGCTTCTGCCGGCTACGATCGCGTCCTTTGCTGCGCAGAATAGCGGCATGGGTTGGCTCACCACCGTTACGGCGCTGCTCGGTCGCGGCCAGCCGCTTCATATGGTGCTGTTCGCTTTCTTCATCATCTTCTTTGCCTTCTTCTACACGGCCATTGTCTTCAATCCGACCGAGACGGCAGACAATCTCAAGCGCTCCGGCGGCTTCATTCCGGGCATTCGTCCCGGTGAGCGTACCGCCCAGCACATCGATTATGTGTTGACGCGCATCACCGTTATCGGTGCCCTCTACCTCACGGTGATTGCGCTGATTCCGGAACTGATGTTCAGCCAGCTTGCGGTTGCCCAGTTCATCGGTGGCACCTCGCTGCTGATCATGGTGACGGTGACCCTCGACACGGTCAGCCAGATCCAGAGCCATCTCGTGGCCCAGCAATATGAGGGGCTGTTGAAGAAATCTCGCCTTGGAGGGGGCAAGCGCCGATGAGACTGATCCTGTTGGGACCGCCGGGGGCGGGGAAGGGCACGCAGGCAAAGATTCTGGTTGAGGCCTACGGCATCCCGCAATTGTCCACTGGCGACATCCTGCGGGCCGCTATTGCCGATCAGACCCCGCTCGGGCTTGAAGCAAAGGCTATCATGGATCGGGGCGATCTCGTCTCCGACGCCATTGTCAACGGCATCGTCTCCGAACGCATCGACGCCGATGACTGCAAGCCTGGTTTCATTCTCGATGGCTTCCCGCGCACCATTGCGCAGGCCCAGGCCCTCGATACCATGCTTGCGAATAAGGGTCTCAAGCTTGACGCCGTTATTGAGCTCACGGCAGATGCCGACGAGCTCGTGCGCCGGGTGATTCAGCGCTCCAAGGACAGCAACCGTCCGGACGATAATCCTGATGTGATCCGGAAGCGCCTTGATGTCTATACCACCAGCACTGCCCCCTTGGTCGATTACTACGGCCATCAGGGGCTGGTGAAGACGGTGGACGGCATGGAGCCGGTCGAGAATGTCACTGGAGCTATCAAGAAGGCTCTAGACAAATAAGTTCGTAGGGCGGGGGCTGTTGACTCCGTCCTTTCGAATCCTTAAAGAACCGCACCAGTCTCATGGATTATTGGGCTGGATTCGGTTCTCCACATGGTTGGGGGTCGAAATCCGGTCCCTTGTTGTTTAAAGACACCCGCCGCGATGGCGCGTGTTGAATGAAGGAGAGCAGACGTGGCTCGTATTGCTGGCGTCAATATCCCGACGAACAAGCGCGTGGTTATCGCGCTGCAGTATATTCACGGGATCGGCGAAAAGTTCGCCAATGATATCACGACCAAGGTCGGTATTCCGGCCGAGCGCCGCGTCAATGAACTGACCGACGCCGAAGTTATCCAGATCCGTGAAGCGATCGACCGCGACTACGTCGTGGAAGGCGATCTTCGTCGTAACGTTGCGATGAACATCAAGCGCTTGATGGACCTCGGCAACTACCGTGGTCTGCGTCACCGTCGTGGCCTTCCAGTCCGCGGTCAGCGTACGCACACCAATGCCCGTACCCGCAAGGGTCCGGCTAAGCCGATCGCCGGCAAGAAGAAGTAATTCTGTTCCCGCGCCGTCGCGGGGCAGGTTTTTTGATTGGAAGACGGGCGGGCTTTTTGTCTGACCCGTTTCTTCCATGGTGGAGCTGCTGGAACTACGGCAGCGCCGATACCCCTAGAGGATAAGAATGGCTAAGGCTGAAGTCGCACGCGTCCGTCGTAAGGAACGCAAGAACATCACCTCGGGCGTTGCACACGTTAACGCCTCCTTCAACAACACCATGATCACCATCGCCGACATGCAGGGCAACACGATTTCGTGGTCCTCGTCGGGCGTTATGGGCTTCAAGGGCTCGCGCAAGTCGACCCCCTATGCTGCCCAGGTCGCTGCCGAAGATGCTGCAAAGAAGGCTCAGGAACACGGCATGAAGACCCTTGAGGTCGAAGTTCGTGGTCCAGGTTCAGGCCGTGAATCCGCGCTTCGCGCTCTTCAGGCTGCTGGCTTCAATGTCACCTCCATCCGCGATGTGACCTCGATCCCGCACAACGGTTGCCGTCCGCGCAAGCGGCGCCGCGTCTAACGAATAGACCACTTGGTAAACTCCTGGCCGCGGGGCCAGGGGTTCTATTGTGTTTGCGGCGGTGCGGCCTTCCGGGCCGCGATTTTGAAAGGACAATACCGTGACGATCCAGAGGAACTGGCAGGAACTCATCAAGCCGACCAAGCTGGAGATTGTTTCGGATAGTGCCGATGCGCGTCAGGCTTCGGTCATCGCCGAACCGCTTGAGCGCGGCTACGGCCTTACCCTGGGCAACGCCCTGCGTCGCGTCTTGCTGTCTTCGCTCCAGGGCGCAGCAGTAACCGCTATCCAGATCGATGGCATTCTGCACGAATTCTCGTCGCTTCCCGGCGTGCGTGAGGACATCACTGACCTCGTGCTCAACGTCAAGGAAATCGCCATCAAGATGGGTGGCGAAGGCCCGAAGCGTCTTACTCTCTCCAAGCAAGGTCCGGGTGCCGTGACCGCTGGTGACATCAAGGTCTCCGGCGATATCGAAGTCCTGAACCCCGAGCTCGTGATCTGCCACCTCGACGATGGCGCCGAGATCAATATCGAGTTCACCGTCAATACCGGCAAGGGCTATGTCCCGGCCGACAAGAACCGTCCGGAAGATGCCCCGATCGGGTACATTCCCGTCGATGCGCTGTTCTCGCCTGTGCGCCGTGTCAGCTACAAGGTTGATGCGACCCGTGCCGGTGAAAGCCTCGACAAGGATAAGCTGACGCTCACAGTCGAAACCAATGGCGGCGTGTCGCCGGAAGATGCCGTGGCCTATGCCGCGCGTATCCTCCAGGACCAGCTGTCGGTATTCGTCAACTTCGAAGAGCCCACCAAGGAAAAGGCACAGGATTCGGTTCCCGAACTCGCCTTCAACCCGGCGCTGCTCAAGAAAGTTGACGAGCTCGAATTGTCCGTGCGCTCGGCCAACTGCCTCAAGAACGACAACATCGTCTACATCGGCGACCTCATCCAGAAGACGGAAGCCGAGATGCTGCGGACCCCGAACTTCGGCCGCAAGTCGCTTAATGAAATCAAGGAAGTCCTGGCACAGATGGGGCTTCATCTCGGGATGGACGTGGCCAATTGGCCCCCTGAGAATATCGATGACCTCGCCAAGCGCTACGAAGATCATTACTGATCCGGCGCTGCCAAGATTTTAGGAGATACCCATGCGACACGGTAATCGCGGCCGCAAACTTAGCCGTACCGCTTCTCACCGTAAGGCCATGTTTGCCAACATGTCCGCAGCGCTGATCAAGCACGAACAGATCGTCACCACGCTTCCCAAGGCCAAGGACCTCCGTCCGATCGTCGAGAAGCTCATCACCCTCGGCAAGCGCGGCGACCTGCACGCTCGCCGCCAGGCCATCGCGCAGATCCGCGACGAAGCCATGGTTGCAAAGCTCTTCGCGGTCCTCGGCCCGCGCTATGCCGAACGTCAGGGCGGCTATATCCGCATCCTGAAGGCCGGCTTCCGCTATGGCGACAACGCCCCGATGGCCGTGATCGAATTCGTCGATCGCGACGTCGATGCCAAGGGTCAGGACTCGGGTCCGGTCCAGTTCGACGAAGCCGAAGCCGCATAAGCTTCGCTTTTACAAATTTCAAAGGGCGGCCCCAGTGGCCGCCCTTTTTGTTTCACATCTCCCTTGGCGGAGAGGTCGACGTAAAGCGGCGGGTGAGGGGCCTTTCAGACCTGCAAACGTCATATCGCGCTTTTCCAATCAGGACTCCAAAACCTCATAGCGCCGTCGCACCTGGCCGCCTGATAACGCCAGCTAACTCTTTGCCACGTAAAAAATTCATGCCTGGTGGGGCGGTTCTCGGCTTCCGCCAGATGCCGCCCGCGTGTAGGGCATAAGAAAGAGCTTTGGGGACAGATTCATGGACCGTATCCTCGTCACCGGCGCTTCCGGTTTCGTGGCCAAGCACCTCATCGGCGAGTTGCTGCGCGCCGGCTACAGGGTCCGCGGCACCGTCCGCAACCGCACCAAGCTCCTCGGCATCAACGCCGCCCTCGACGAGCTTGCGTCCGGCCTCTCCAATCGACTCGAAATCGTCGAGGCCGATCTCCTCGACGATGCCGGTTGGGCCCGCGCCATGGAAGACGTGCAGGCCGTCATGCATGTGGCAACGGTCATAACTGCCGTTGAGCCCAAGGACCCGTCGACCGTCATCCGCCCCGCCGTCGAAGGCACCGAGCGCGTCCTCCGCTTTGCCGCCCAGGAACATGTCCGCCGCGTCATCATGACGTCTTCGATCGCCACCGTTGGCTACGGCCACGACCACTATTCCGGCCAACGCACCTATTCTGAAGCTGATTTCACCGACCTGACCAAACTCCGCCACCCTTGGGCCTATTGCATTGGCAAGACCCGCGCCGAGCAGGCCGCCTGGGCCTTTGCCAGCGGCAAGGGGCTGGAACTGACCACAATCCACCCCGGCGCCATTCTCGGCCCCGCTACGGATGCGGAAGCCAGTATCTCCCACGGCCTCGTTAGTGGCCTCCTCGATGGGTCGACCCCCGCCATGCCGCGGATCGGCTTTGCCATCAGCGATGTCCGTGACGTTGCTGCCATGCATCTCGCCGCGCTGCAAAACCGCGAATCTATCGGCCACCGCTACCTCTGCACCGGCCCCTATCAAAGCATTGAGCAAGTCGCCGCCATCCTGCGCGTCGCCTATCCCGATTATCCGGTGACCCTCAGGACCGTCCCCGACTGGATCATGCGGCTCCTCGCCAATTTCGGAGGCCCCGTCCGCCAGATCATCAACGACATCGGCAACGAAAAACATTTCGATGGCAGTAAAGGCCAGCGCCTTCTCGGCCGCCCCTACCACACGCCGGAAGAGGCCATCCTTTCCGCCGCCGAAAGCCTCATCCGCTTGGACCTCATCCATCCCAAGAAGATGCGGACTCAATCTTCGAAGGCTGCAGGCTAAGTCACCGCGAAGACGACGTTTTTCCCGTTTTCATCCTCTACTCGATTGTCACCCCGACGAAGGCCGGGGCCCATCCCGAGATCTCAAGATGGGTCCCCGCTTGCGCGGGGATGATAGGCGGGGAGTGTCTACAGTCCTCAAACAAGAACCCGCCCGAGCCAAGCTCGAGCGGGTCCATAATCAAACGCTTCCGCGCCCTTACTCAGCCGGCGCCATATCCTTGCCCGTATACACGTCCTCGACCCAATACTGATCGCGCCGATCAAAGCCGTTAAATGGCGTCAGCGAAGCCTGGGTATAGGCACCCATCAGGCCGAACTCGATCCAGTCGTCTTCATCGATATCGGCCGGCAGCGTGAACACCTGCGGCAGCACGTCATAGCTGTCGCAAGTCGGTCCCCAGATGGTGAACTCGGAAAATTCCTGGTCGTTGTCGTGCACACGCGGCCCGCGCCACACGCGCACCGGCGGGGTGAAGTGCATGAACTTGACTTCCATCAGCGAGCCATAGGCGCCATCGTTGACGTAAACCGACTGCCCGCCACGCTGGTGCTTCACGCGCAGCAGCAGCGAGGTCGACGAGGTCACGAGCGCACGGCCCGGCTCGATGATCAGTTCGGGCTTGTTCTTGTCGCCAAAGTGGTCGGACACGGCCTGGGCGATGGTTTCAAAATAATAGTCCATCGGCGGCGCTTCGCTGGTCGGGTAGGGGGCTGGATAGCCGCCGCCGATATTGAGCCGCTTGAGCTCGATCCCCGATTCCTCGACGATGCGCGAGGCTGCCGCGATATGGCGCTCATAGGCATAGGCGTCTTCGCACTGCGAACCGACATGGAAGCAGAGGCTCGGGGTATAGCCCATCTTTTCGACGGCGGTGACAATTTCCGCAGCGCCCTGTTCCATCACGCCGAACTTGATGCCGAAGTCATAGCTCTTGAGCGCCTTGCCGGCTTTGAAGCGCGTGGTGACTTCCACATCGCGCGACGGCGAAACGACGGCCGCAAGCTGGTCGAGCTGCTGCGGATGGTCGATGGTGAAGGAGCGAACGCCAAACTCTTCGTAAGCGCGCGCGATTTCCCGCTTGCTCTTGATCGGGTTGTTGTAGTGCATCACCGCGCCCGGCGCATGGTCGCGCACCAGTTCCATCTCGGTGTTCGATGCAACGTCGAATGCCTTGAGGCCTTCTTTGTGCAACTGCGCAATGATGTGCGGGGAAGGGTTACACTTGACGGCATAGGTAAGGAGCCCGTCAAAACCCTTCCTGAACACCTTCACAGCCCTATGGAATTCCTTTTCCGAGAAAAGGAAGGAAGGAAAGTCCGGCGCCTCGGCCGCGATCAGGGCGGACGTGTTGGCGTAAACGGTCTTCGGCTCGTCAGTCATTGGACAACAGGCCTTTCGGGGCTGGAGAGGTCAGGGAAATTCGCGCTGCCTAAGTGTTTCCGTTTCGTAAACATCGCGAAATCGAGCGCTGCATATAGGGCCGTGTGACCCCTCGCGCAAACGTTTATTTGCCCTGCGAAACAACAATGTTGCCGCGTCATTTTCATGACAGAATTCGGGCGCTTTCGTCACGGCAGCATGTCTCCCAAAAGTGGTCGCCGGTTTTGGGACGAGACGTGCTGCAAACAACACCTAAAGCGCTCAAAGCGAACAAAAGTGAGCGCGTTGCGCTTTAGGGCAAGCGGAAGGCCAGCGGGCCATAAATCCGCAGCTGAAGGTTTACCCATGTCTTTGCGATCGCTCGTCTTTTCGGGTTTCGCCGTGGCGGTCATCGCCATCGGTGGTACACTTGCCTTCTCCCCTTGGAACGCTCCGGGGCAGGCGCAGGTTCAGCAGCTTCAGGCGCAAGCCGCGACGCCGCCCCCCGCGACCGACGCCATCCCGGACACCGCGCCTCGCGCCGTCCCCACCAGCCAGCCCCAGGTGCAACTCAGCTTCGCGCCGATCGTACAGGCTGTTTCGCCATCGGTCGTCAACGTCTACGCAACGCGCATCGAAGCCCAGTCAGCCTCCCCCTTCGCCAATGATCCTTTCTTCTCACGTTTCTTCGGCGATCAGTTCCAGAGCCGCCCGCGCGAGTCGCGTGCGCTGGGCTCCGGAGTCATCGTCGATGGGGCAGGGGTGATCCTCACCAATTCCCATGTCATCAATGGCGCCACGGACGTTCGCATCGCCCTCAATGACGGCCGCGAATTCGCTGTCGATGTTGTCGTTGAAGATCCCCAGACGGATCTCGCCGTTTTGCGTGTCCGCGATCCACGCGGCGTCACGTTCCCAGCCATCACCTTTGCCGATAGCGACAAGCTCCTGGTCGGTGATCTGGTCCTTGCGATCGGCAATCCCTTCGGCGTCGGCCAGACGGTGACCTCCGGCATAGTCTCGGCGCTCGCCCGCACTGGCGTCGAAAGCTCCAACTACGAGTTCTTCATCCAGACCGACGCCGCCATCAATCCCGGTAATTCCGGCGGCGCTTTGGTGGACATGCAGGGGCATCTCGTCGGTATCAACACCGCCATTTATTCCCAGTCCGGCGGCTCGGTCGGCATCGGCTTTGCCATCCCCGCCAACATGGGCAAGCTCGTCGCAGATGCCGGCGTCACCGGCGGCGCCATCGTCCGCCCCTGGTTCGGCGCCAAAATGCAGGCCGTCGATTCCGATATCGCCACGAGCCTTGGCATGGACGCGCCCCATGGCGCCCTTATCACCGAAGTCGCCCCCGATGGCCCCGCCGCCCGCGCCGGCTTCAAATCCGGCGACGTGATCCTCTCGGTCGATGGCCAGAAGGTCGATGACCCCAGCGCCTTCAACTTCCGCCTCGCAACCAAGCCTATCGGCCAGAC
>CAJYKO010000445.1 GCA_913775215.1 uncultured Devosia sp.
GATGCGGATTGCCCATCCGGTCGGGCGGGTCTAGCATCATCGAACTGTCACACCACATATCGGGTGACGGTTGGCAGGATCCCGAATGTCGGGGAATCGGCTTTTGGGACCTTCTGCGTCGAACACACGACCGAAAGGAAGAAAAAGCCATGGCCTTGCGCGTTTCGGGAAAGAATATGGATGTCGGCGATGCTCTCCGGGGCAAAGCGGAGGAACATTTTGAAGCTGTTGTCGGCAAGTATTTCGATGGCGGCTATGATGGACATCTGACCCTCACCCCCGATGGGATCGGCTATCGCGCCGATTGCGTGGTGCATCTGGATAGCGGCGCGAGCCTGCAGGCGAGCGCTCAGGGTGGCGATGCCACTTCGGCCTATGAAGTCATGGCGCTCAATATCGAAAAACGTCTGCGTCGGTACAACCGCAAGCTTAAATCGCATCGTCGCGGACTGGGCGCGGGCGATGACGAGACCGCGCAATATACGGTTTTCGGGTCCTCGGACGATGTCGATGAACTCGATGAGGATTACGCACCACCGGTCGTCGCAGAGACCACAAAAAGCCTGCGCCAGATGAGCGTCGAGGAAGCCGTGATGGAGCTCGACCTCTCGGGTCAGCAGGTTGTGATGTTCCGCCACGCTGGACATGGCGGCCTGAATGTGGTCTACCGCCGCGCGGACGGCAATATAGGCTGGATCGATCCGGCCTTGGGCGCAAATTGATGCGCCCTCCTGCCGTAGCAATGCTTAAGTAGAGCCCAAGGCAGATTTATGGAATTGGCCGACATTCTGGCGGAGGACGCCGTACTTGACTGTACGGGGCTGACCTCGAAGCGTCAGCTGTTTGAGGTCTTGTCCGATAAGGCTTCTGAAATCACCGGCATGGATCGAAACGAGATCCTTGCGTCCATCACCGGTCGCGAGGAACTTGGATCGACGGGCCTGGGGAACGGCATCGCCATTCCCCATGGCAAACTCAATGGCCTCAAGGATGTGACCGCCGTTTTCGCGCGGCTGGACGAGCCCATCGATTTCGATGCGGTCGACGACCAGCCGGTCGATGTGGTGATCATGCTGCTTGCGCCGGTCGGCGCCGGCGCAGACCATCTTAAGGCCCTGTCGCGCGTGGCGCGCCTCCTGCGCACCGAGAGCGTCATCGACCAATTGCGGACCGAAGCGGATCGCAAGCGGCTCTATGAAATGCTGACGACTTCGCTCGAGGATAGCGCCGCCGCCTGATCGGCTGGTTCCTGCAAATTAAAAGCCCCGCCGACGATGTGCCGGCGGGGCTCTTTGTTTTGGGAAGTGGCGCCGAGGAGCAGCTTAGTGCAGCGTGGCGAGCCCCAGATTCTGGTCACCGAGCCATTCGGTGACGGCATCGGCGCTGTCGGCCACCATCAACGGTGTGCCATCAGCGGACATGACAAGCTGGTAAAGCTCATCGGAATTGAATTCGGCGTCGCTGATCATATGCGACAGCAGTTCCCCATAAACGGGCTTGATATAGGCCACGGCGCTGCCGCCGAGCGCAGCGAATTGCGCCTCGGTCAGGTGCCGAAGCGGATGAGCCTCAGGGTTCAGGGCATCGATATTGCGTCTATCCATCATTTTATTGGCCCTTTCTTTCAGAGCGATCGAATGTCTATTCGGCGGGCTAGCTTGGTTACGCGTGGACGCTCAAGAGCAATAACGAGCATTCCATGGTTTAAAGTTGCATCTTTGACGATCATGCCATCGGCGAGCAAAAAAGTGCGCTGAAATTGGCGGGCGGCAATGCCGCGATGCAGGAACTCGCGCCCCGGCTCATCCTTCTGCTTGCCGCGGATGGAGAGCTGGTTGTCTTCGGTCATCACTTCGAGCTCGCTTTCGGCAAAACCGGCCACGGCGATGGAGATGATGAACCGCTCGGCCCCATCGGGCTCTGCAGTGCGCTCGATATTATAGGGTGGGTAGCCATCCGCCGACCGGGCAAGCCGATCGATCCGCTCCTCAAAACTATCAAAGCCGAGGAGAAAAGGTGCGGAAAACACCGAAATACGCGACATCAACGCCGTCCTTGTTTAGCCAAGCAACGATGCCGGCCGACCCAAAAGACTGGCATCGGCTGACTGAGCCAGATATGGGTGTTTCCCGCCTCGGTTCAAGTCCGGAGGCCTTCAGCACACTGTTTAGAGGCCTACCGTGACGCAGTCCCATACCATTGCCGTGATCACCCCCGCCTTCAAGGCCCAGGATACCTTGGCGACCACGGTGCAAAGCGTGCTTGATCAAAGCTTTGAGGATTGGCAGCACTGGATCATTGCCGATGACGGCTTTGATTATGCAGCTTTTCTCGACGCTCGGGGGCTACGGGATGAGCGACAGGTTTTTCTGACGAGCGGCGGGATCGGGACCGGCGCATCACGGACGCGCAATGTGGCGTTGGATCAGCTTGAAACGCCCTATGTCGCCATTCTCGATGCCGATGACCGGCTGAAGGTGGACAAGCTCGCGCGGTCTGTCGAGGCGCTGAAAAACGCTGCCATCGTGACGACGGCGCTCGATGTCATGACCATGGATTTTATGCATCTGCGTTATGTCGGGGATGGGCCGGATCGCGAGCTGACGCCAGGCGAGCACAAGTGGGTGAGCGTCTCGATGGATTCCATGGTGGTCTGGGACAGGACGAAGACCGATGCGCGCTATGATCCGACGCTGAGCAATATGACCGATCTCGAACTGCTGCTGCAACTCTACCGGCACACGCCGCGCTCCGTGCATCTGGGAACGCCGCTCCACGACTACATCAAGCGCGATGGCTCGATGAGTAATGGCAAGGATGTGGCGGCGGGCATGATTGCCTCGAAAACGGAAATCCTGCGTCGGGTCGAGAGCGGGTTCTACGGCCTCTCCTCTGTCGATATCGCCGGAATTGCGCGGTTTTTGCGCGTGTCGCTCGCGGCGGAGGCAGCCTATGGCACCGCGCTTGCCGATCAGCCGGGTCTTTTGTTCGAAAACCATCTCGAACCCATGCTGGCCGCCGCTAGAGCTTGAAATAAAAAGGCGGCCACTGGGGCCGCCCTGATATCGCTTCGCGCTGAAATTAGAGCGCGTAAAGCGTGATCGCTGCGCTATCGACGCCATTGGCATCAAGACCCACGATCTGGTCGATCTGGAAACCCTGATCCTGCACGGTACGTGCGAGGGCGGGGTTATTCTTGATCTTCTGCTGCAAGGATGCCGTATCGACATCAATAGCAAGCGAACGAGCTTCGGACGGGTTCACGGTGAGAACCGTGGCGTAGCGCGCTTCGTCAAGCACCTGCACAGACGAATCGACCTGGAATGGGCTTGCCATGGCAGCGCCAGCAGAGGTGGCGAGAAGGGCAGCAACGGCAAAAGCCTTGATCGTACGCATAAGTATACTCCTTTAAAAATTTCGCTCCGACGCTTGGAGCGTGTCCTATATACGCAGAACCGCCGCATAAAGTTTCATGAATGTTCGGTAAGGCTGAACACCAAAATGTGGGTGATCCAAACGGGACGAATTTCGTAAGCCCGCGGACTGCGAGACGGCCTTGCCATTCCCGTGCATTCCCCCTATAGAGCGCCATCTCCGGACCGCCCGGCCAAAAGGCATGCCGTGGCGGTCTTTGAAAGCGATGGTCTCGCAAGAGCCCATTAAGACCAATAAGGACCCGCAAAATGCCCAAGATGAAGACCAAGTCCGGCGCCAAGAAGCGTTTCAGCTTCACCGCCTCGGGTAAGGTGAAGGCCGGCGTTGCCGGCAAGCGCCACCGCCTGATCAGCCACAACGCCAAGTACATCCGCACCAACCGCGGCACCAAGATCCTGTCCAAGGGCGACGAGGGTCTGGTGAAGTGGTACATGCCGTACAACCGCTAAGCTGGAAGGACACTAGAACATGGCACGCGTAAAAAGAGGCGTAACCGCCCACGCCCGTCACAAGAAGGTCTTGAAGGCCGCCGAGGGCTATTATGGCCGTCGCAAGTCGACGATCCGTATCGCCAAGCAGGCCGTCGAAAAGGCCGGCCAGTACGCCTACCGCGACCGTCGCGTCAAGAAGCGCAACTTCCGCGCTCTCTGGATCCAGCGCATCAACGCTGCCGTCCGCGATCACGGCCTCACCTACAACCGATTTATCGACGGCCTCAGCAAGGCTGAGGTTGCCGTCGACCGCAAGGTGCTGAGCGATCTCGCGATCACCCAGCCCGAAGCGTTCGCCGCCCTGGTCGCCAAGGCCAAGGCAGCGCTGGCGTATCTCGAAGGCGTGGACGCTCCGACCCACGCTCGCGTCACCGCTTAAGCTACCCCACCTCGCTGAGGTCAAATTTGCGCCTTGCGCCGCCCCCAAAGGGCTGGCGCGGGGCGTTTTGTTTTGGTCTATAGCGACCAAGCCCGATGAGACCTCCTGGTGAGCCTGTCGAACCACGAGGTCGGGTACACGAAATACGGCCACGACCTCGTCCTGCGACAGGCTCAGGATGAGGTCTACTGAGAGTTTCCGATGTCTCTGGACGCCCAAATCTCCACCCTGCGCACCGAGCTTTCCGCCGCCATCGCCGCAGCGGACACCGAAGCCGCGCTCGATGCGGTGCGCGTATCGGCCCTCGGCAAGAAGGGCTCGGTCTCGGCCCTGCTCGCGACGCTGGGCTCCATGGCCCCGGAAGACCGCAAGTCCGCCGGCCCTGCCATCAACGGACTCAAGACCGAAATCGGCGGGCTCATCGATGCACGCAGCGTCGATCTTAAGAAGGCCGCGCTCGACGCGCGGCTCAAGGCTGAGACCGTCGACGTCACCCTGCCGCTTCAGCCGGCCCCGACCGCGCGTGGCCGCATCCATCCGATCTCGCAGACCATCGACGAAATTACCGCCATTTTCTCGGACATGGGCTTTTCCATTGCCGAAGGGCCGGACATCGAGACCGACTACTACAATTTCACCGCGCTCAATTTCCCCGAGGGGCATCCGGCGCGCGAGATGCACGACACCTTTTTCATGAAGACCGGTGCCGATGGTGTGAAGAAGGTGCTGCGTACCCACACCTCTCCGGTGCAGGTGCGCGTCATGCAAAAGACCAACGAAAAGCCTGCCGCATCCTACCTGACGCCGCCGGTGGATCCGCCGATCCGCGTGGTGATGCCCGGCCGCACCTATCGCAATGACAGCGACCAGACCCACACCCCTATGTTTCATCAGGTGGAAGGTCTCGTCATCGACAAGTCGAGCCATATCGGCCAGCTGCGCTGGGTGCTCGAGGAGTTTCTCAAGGCATTTTTCGAGGTGCCCAACGTCACCCTGCGCTTCCGCCCCAGCTTCTTCCCGTTCACCGAGCCGTCCATGGAAGTGGACGTGCAGTGCGATCGCTCGGGCAACGAGGTCAAGATCGGCGAAGGCTCGGACTGGCTCGAAATCCTCGGTTGCGGCATGGTCCATCCGAACGTCATCCGCAGCGCGGGCCTCGATCCCGACGTCTATCAGGGCTTTGCCTGGGGCATGGGCATCGACCGCATCGCCATGCTCAAATACGGCATGCCGGATTTGCGCGCCTTCTTCGACGCCGACCAGCGCTGGCTCGACCACTACGGCTTCAGGCCACTGGATCTGCCGACGCTGTTCGGCGGGTTGTCGAGCTAATCAATCTGCGGTGTCATCCCCGCGAAAGCGGGGATCCCAGTTTCCGCTGCTTGGCTGCCCATAGCGCCGCAGTGACTTTCGCTGAAAGGCAAAACAAAATGAAATTCACGCTCGACTGGCTCAAGGAGCATCTCGAGACCACTGCTTCCGTCGAGGACATCAGCAAGGCGCTGACCATGATCGGGCTCGAGGTGGAAGAGGTCACCGCGCAGGGCAAGGCGCTGGAGAAGTTCGTCGTCGCCCATGTGGTGTCGGCCGAGCCGCACCCGAATTCGGACCATCTCAATATCTGCAAGGTCGATGCCGGCACCGGCGAGATGATCGATGTGGTGTGTGGCGCGCCCAATTGCCGGACCGGGCTCAAATCCGTGTTCGCCTTCCCCGGCACCTATATCCCAGGCAAGGATTTCGAGCTCAAGGCCGGTGTCGTCATCCGCGGCGCCGCTTCGAACGGCATGCTGTGCTCGGCGGCAGAACTCGAACTCTCCAACGACCATGACGGCATCATCGAGCTGCCGGCCGATGCGCCGGTCGGGGAAAAATACGTCGACTATGCCGGTCTCAACGGCGTAGTGTTCGACATTTCCATCACCCCCAACCGGGGCGATGCCACCGGCGTCTATGGCGTGGCGCGCGATCTGGCCGCCTTTGGTCTGGGCACCC
>CAJYKO010000446.1 GCA_913775215.1 uncultured Devosia sp.
CGCCTCCCCTAACCGCCCCCAACGCCTTCACGGCCCCTTCGTCTAGCGGTTAGGACGCGGCCCTTTCACGGCTGAAACACGGGTTCGATTCCCGTAGGGGTCACCATCTGCGCTCAAGAGCGCGGAATCGCGCGATTAAGCCATTCTTTGCCGCTCGCTGGTACAGCGCACAGGTACAGCGAGTACTGAAATGGCCCTCATGGCGACACCCTGGAAACACCCTTCGACTGGCGTCTATTACCTGCGCCGACAGATCCCGGAGAAGCTGCGCCCCGCATTCGACGGCAAGGCGCTGTGGAAGGTTTCGCTCGGCACGAAGAATAGCAACGAAGCCACGGTCCTGTTCCTCCAAGCCAACGTCGCACTCGAACAACGGTTTGAAGAGGCGCGGACCCGGCTGAAAGCGACGGGCAGCCCCTGCCCTTCCGCGCGCGATCGTGCCGACGAAATGGTAGCCGCCTATTTCCAAGGCCCCGAATTGAAGACTGGCGGACTGGATGGAGAAGAACGGCTGCTACTGGCCAGGTTGGAACTCGATCGGGGGCTGTGGAATGCGACCCCGAACGGATGTAGTTCCCCTGCTCCACTGCGTGATCAGCAATGGTGGGAACTGAGCAACAACGCCGCACTGTTTCGCGATCATCCTGGACGCAAGCCGACTCTGGGCCATGCGCCCGGTACAATCTGGCGCTGGGGCGATGAAAGCTTCCGTCCCGATGCCAGAAACCAACAGATTGGCCGTCTCGTCAGCCAGATCGCCCGGCACAATGAGACCACCGCATCCGACCTCCCCAAAGGCATCGAGGCCGCGATCATTGCCTATCTCGACGCGGTCCCGGTCGAAGCGCCCAAGGCCCGCAAGCGTCGTCCGACCTCGGGCCGCCTACGCCCCGAACTGCGCCTGATGGAATTGTTCGCGGACTGGCAGGCGGTGATGCAGCCCTCCCTGCAGAGCGCGCACGAATATGAGGGTGCCACGCGCGATTTCATCGACTTTATCGGCGACATCTCCGTCGAGGAGGTCGTCAACAACGACCTCCTCGATTATCGCGACGAAGCGGCCCATCTGCCCGCCTCCATGCCGCGCGCGGATCGCGAACTGAGCTTCACCGAACGCCTCGATCGCCATCGGCATTCCGATACGCCCCGGATCAGCCCTGCGACGCTCAAGAAAAGGGTGGGCGCGATCCAGGCGCTGCTGAGCTTCGCCAAGGGCCAGAAGTGGATCAGCCGCAACGAGGGCCGCGATGTGCCGATCGTCGGCTATTCCAAGACCGGCGCCGCCCCTCGCCAGACCTTTCAGGAAGAGGAGTTGCAACGGCTGTTCACCAGCCCGCTATTCACCACCCCCGCGACGTGGAAGCAGGATCGTCTAGTAAGCGACATGACGCTGTACTGGCTATTCCTGCTCGGCCTGACGACCGGTGCCCGACTGGAGGAAGTCGGCCAGGCCATGATCGCCGATGTGAAGGCCGATGGCGCCATCACCTATATCGACATCGACGATTATGCGGCCGAGGCCAGCGGTGACGGTAAATCGATCAAGACGGCCACGTCCCGCCGCCTCGTACCGGTACATGCCAAGCTGATCGAGCTGGGCTTTCGCGACTACATCAAGGCGGTGAAGAAGGCCGGACACACTCGACTTTTCCCCGATCTGGTTCCCAACGGCTTCGGCAAGCGGACGAAGGAGGCCTCGCGCATCGCCAACCGAGTCATCGATCGATACGTCTCGACCGATGCCCGGTTAGTCTTCCACAGCTTCCGTCATGGCTTCAAGGACCTCGCTCTGGAAGCGGGCGTGCTGGAACGGATCGTCGACCAGATTTGCGGCCACGCCGCAACCACAGTCGGGGGAAAATATGGTCAAGGCGTTCGGTTGGCGATCCTGAACCGCGAACTTCATAAGGTTGACTGGTCGTTTCTCGATTGGGCTGCATTGGTTCAGGCAAGCGCCGACATAGACTGGGACACGCGGTTCGAATAAATTTCCATCGCCTGAGTCGCTGCCAAACTGAAAACTCTCGACCAAAGTTGGCCATCCGCGTTCGTCCTGGCGAACGTCTGGTCAATCAGTAGCTGCCGTTCGCCCTGATCAAGGCCAGTGACCGGAGCATGCCGAATGGACAACAGTCTGCGCCGCGTTCGAATCTTAAGCCGCGAACCGGCACGTCGAAACTCTGGTGGGAAGCGGCCTGTCCGCTTTCGGGCGGCGGCGGCGCTAAGCGGTCGTTTGTTCAGAGGCGAGCGGTCGGCAGCTAAGCGCCCCAAACTTGGCCGTTTAGCGCTATGCGTGAGGCCCTTGTAGGCAGTCGTTCGTCAGATAGTTGCCATGAGGATGGTTTAAGCGGCGCTGTCGGACGGCTTTGAGGACCAGCAGGGCTGAAAGCGGTTGCATCGTTGGAAGTATGTGACGGCTGAAAAAGCCGGACTACGCGACAACAATAAAATGACCCGGCGGCCCGGCTTGCAGCGGCGCCGCTTTCAGGCCAGATAACACCCATCCGAATGAAGCCGCAAGCTGGGGAGTGTGGGTGTCCGAAGACGAGAAAAACTACAGGCTTCTATTTGTCGAGGTAGTCGCACCCGCTCGAACTTCCTCCGCTACAATCTATCTCGCACCGTCTGAGAGTAGCTGGAACGATTTTGGATTTCAGGTTCGGTGCGAAATACTGGTGGTACCACGCGAAACCTCTTTTCTGACCAGTAGACCAGTCGCCCTGCAGGGCTATTTTGGCTACTTGGAAAGCAAGCGTAGTGCGAGCGACACCAGAGGTTTGCGTGAGAAGTTGATGCAGAACAACGGTCTCCTGCCGGCTGAGGCGCTTCCAGGTTACTTCACGATGCTGCGGGATCTCGCGGCATATCGTGAACTTGTTTCCACGTTGGGTCCTGAAGAAGCGCGCATCGTCCTACGCACGATACACGATGTGGTTGAAGCAGAGCAGTCGCCGGGTACGCCCGGCTATCTAAAGCCAGGAACCGAAAGTCAGCTATTTCGCAAGGCATTTCTGCGTACGAGCGAGGCATTCTTTGCGTGGCGGAATGCGGGAGACATCCTCGAAGGTACCGAGTTCGAGCCGGTAAGCCGCCTATCCGACGAACTCCGGATAAGCTTTCGCCTTGCTGGCAGACCGAATGATCATGTGCTCGGCTTTCGTTTCAAACCCGAAGAGGAGGTTTTGCCAAAGCGGTTTGCAATCATCATTGGGCAAAACGGTGTCGGCAAGAGCCAAACTATTGGCCGCATCGCTGATGCTGCGATCCGGGGATTGAACACACTGACCGATGGCGAAGGAGAACGACCGTCGTTCAATCGCGTGCTAGCCTTTTATCCGACTGCCGTTGCAAGTGATGCCTTCCCCCCGGAGCAGCGACGCCGCTCCCGAACTTGGTATAGACGCTTCTCGCTCGGTGGAGCGGGCTATGGGCCCCGGCGGAAGACGACGGCAGATCTAGTCGTTGAGCTTGCACGCAGCACGGAGCACATTCGCGACAGGAGCCGATTTGAAATCTTTTCCAAAGCTATTCTTGCACTGGATGCGAGCCACGAGCTCGCTGTAGTTGCACGCGATTATTCAGTTTCGGCGATCCCGATTGCCGAGCTATCTCGAGGCGGTGAAGAGCAGCTTGTTGAACGTTTCGGTAGCGTGGACCCACGCACCGAAGTTGTTCGCCTCATAGACGGCAAGACGTATGGCCTGAGCAGTGGTGAGCTCAGCTTCGTTCGTTTCGCGGCGCTCGCCAGTCTCCACATCGAAAATAGTTCGCTTCTCTTGTTTGACGAGCCTGAGACGCACCTCCATCCCGCGTTCATCAGTCAGTTCGTAATGCTGCTCGACACATTGCTCGAGCAAACGGGCTCAGCGGCGATAATCGCGACGCACTCAGCGTACTTTGTACGGGAGGCGTTCGAGGATCAGGTCAAGGTGTTGAGGTCGGGACCCGACCGCGAGATATTGATCGAAGAGCCTGTGCTGAGGACATTCGGCGCGGATGTCGGCACAATATCGTGGTTTGTATTTGGAGAGGACAAACCGTCTCGTCTTGCGCGCTCGGTGGAGAAGCGCATTGCGGAGGGTGGGGATAGCTGGGATCAAGTTTTTAAGGAGTACAAAGCCGATCTCTCGCTCGACCTATTGGGCGAAATTCGCGCTGAAATCGAAGACCGCGGCCGGCAATGAACAGGATTGAACCACCAACCTTCTTCGATGACCATGCTGCGCTTCGTGCCCTCGCGAGCAATTGCCGGCTTCGCAGCTACCCAGTCCTGGCAGACCATGTCGACGCGATTAGCGAGGGATACGTTAAGTACGTAGAGGCCAATGGTAACGCCCACGCAATCTCCAACGTCCAACTGCCAGACGATGTCGCAGATTTCCTTAAGAACCACTACAAAAGCCCACCGAGCGCGATCTCATATATCGGCGAAATTCGCCGGCGCAGCGGCATCAGAACCTGCCCGATGTGCGGTGCACTTAGGGCAGGTACACTCGATCACCTTCTGCCGAAGGAAGACTTTCCTGAGTTCGCCATTTTTGGGCCCAACCTAGTGCCTGGCTGCAGTTGCAATACGTTACGCGGCAGAATTCTAACCGGCGGGCCGAACGAGCGCATCCTTCACCCTTACTATGATGACGTGTTGCGCGAGAGGCTCCTCGTGGCGCGGATCGAAGACCTCGGGGCAGTCCCACGAATCTGCCTGAGGAGTCTGCTCGATTCCGGCCATGCAGACTATGCGTCCGTCGCCTTTCACATCGATCAGCTGGTAAATCGAACCCTCGTTGTCGACTACCTTGGCGCAGAATGGGTCAAGCTCGTTCAACGTCCCAAGAGTCTCTCGACGCATTTTCGCCGCGACCCGCCAGACCGAGAGACATTAGTTGATATCCTCAAAGCTGAACTCGACCGCGCGGACGATCACCATGAAAGCCTCAACAACTGGGATTCAATCTTTTTAGCTGGGTTGCTCGATGCCTCCGTTATCGACTGGCTATTTGAGCGGTTCAGCAGACCAGGGCGCAGCTCAGGGAGTCCCTTGATTTCTCTACGGGGCTGACCGGACGCGGTTCGATCGCTCGAATGCCCGTTGTTGGCTGCCTAGCGGCCACGCTCCCGCGCAATCCGATTCTGAACCGAAATGATCGCGGCGAAAAGCGGGGCCGCGGCGCATTCATTACTCAGGTCACGCCCGCACGGGCAGCGGAGGCGCTGTCTTCCGCAGAAGCCAGCCGGCAGGAAGCGGAGCATGAGGAGCAGCGCGAAAAGCAAGACGATTAGCCTCAGCTTCCGCAACCTGACGCGTCTGGTGATCGTGCAAGAAGGGGAAATCCAGCAGAAGGGCTTCGCTTCTGGGTCGTCCCACTCGCGGCCGCTTCCGACCAGATTCAGTCGTTCGCTGCTGGCTGCGCGAACGTCGTAATCTGACAAGAGCGGTCATTCGGGTTGCGTCCGGCCGATCCGTTCAGGGCGCGCTTCCGAAAGAAATCTATATCGTCCTCCACGCCACACGATGCCCCCACTTCGGTAGCCACGGCCGCCTTCGACCTAGTCTCCGAGGACGAGGCGCTTCCAGTCCGGAAAGCGGCTGCGAGCCAGGAGCTCGATAGCGATGTCGGCGACCAGTTTGTCCCATGCATCGAGACGCTTGAGATGCTTCGGTTCGGCCTCACCGGTATGGACGACTTTCGAGCGAGCCGAATACAAGTCCCGGGTCGCATCTGCGATGCGGATTCGATCATCGACATCCTTGCCCAAAAGCCATGCGGCCCGAGCCGACATCTTGTTGGTGATCTCGCCCTTGCCATCGCCTCCGCCCGAGGCGACGTGCATGAGGACGATCTCCGCCGCCATGCCGAGATCGATGATCCGGTCCTCGGTGGTCCGCGACAGTCTGGAACGCATGAGCCTGTCTATGCTCAGCTCAAGCGCTTTCGGCTTCTCCATCAGCCCGAGAAGGTCGACCGTCGCGAGCATTCGGATGATATCGACCTCCTTGCTGGGGCTGAAGATGGGAGCCCGGGGCGTGCCGAAGATCCCGTCCTCGGAGCTGAGGATATTGTCCTTCGTGCCCAGACAGTAGGTGATGGGCATGTCGACAGGACCGCCGCTCATGAGGCCAAGCGCCAAGCGATGGCGCTTCGCGAACGCATTCCGCTTCTCCCATGCGTCGCTTAGGTGGGACATGCTCCGATCGGCATCGATCGGGATGAGCGCGGGCTCGACCACGAAAGTCTGAACGAGTGCTGCGGTATCCTGCGGAAGCATCTCGTCAAACGCATCCTCGCCGAAGGCGATCTCGCGGTTCCGGCTGATGGGCAGATCGACCCCACGACACAAGAAGGCGACAGGCGGTGGGACGCGACTCCGTTCACGGACCGGTTCGACATCCCAGCTTGGAAAGTTCGTCGGCTCTATGTCGATGCGACCGCCGACCGTGATACCCCGCGCAGGACGGATGTCCCAGGCCTCGTAGCTATTCTGGGCCACGGCGGCGGTGGCTTTCGCGAGCACTGTCTCCGGATCCGCTCCAGCGAGAAGGCGATGCCAGACCCAGAGGCCCGAGACACCCGCGCCGATGCGGCCGCCGCCCCGTGGACCGACCAACCACCCCGCCGCGATCGTCGCGAAGGGCTCGAACTTCTCGAGCTCTGCGCCGAACTCGCGGACCCACGCTCCGGATGTCGTCGAATAGACGTTCTCGGCACCCGCGCGCTCGATCTCCGAGGCGGTTTCCTTGAGAAGCGGGAGGGGGTCGGTAGGCATCGTGCTCAGAGAATGGCCGGGAGGGACCGACCGAATATAGCGATCCATTGGCT
>CAJYKO010000447.1 GCA_913775215.1 uncultured Devosia sp.
TCCCTCAATTTCGCGGCGTTCTCGCCGTTCCACACATACCCTGCCGGCCTTGCCACCGGCAATCATTGGGGCGACGCCATCGCGCTGATGAATACGAGTGCCCGAAGCCCGTATTTCTTCAGCTTCCACAAGCGCGACCTGGGCCATACGCTGGTTATCGGGCCTTCCGGGGGCGGCAAGACCGTCATCGTCAACTTCCTGATGGCGCAAGCCGAGAAGACGGGCGCGCGCCAGATATTCATCGACAAGGACCGCGGCGCACAGATTTTCGTGCTGGCTTCAGGCGGCACCTATCTCGCTTTGGGGAATGGCACGCCCACGGGCTTTGCCCCTCTCAAGGCGCTGGAGAATACTGCGGAGGATCGGGCCTGGCTGTCGCTCTTCGTGCGCCAGCTCGTCCGCACCGAGAGCCGTCCGATCTCGGTTCAGGAAGAACGGATGATCGACGAGGGCATTGCCGCAGTAATGCGGCTGCCACGTGATGACCGTTCGCTCGACGCCCTGCGCTCGATGCTGGGCATGTCGGATGCGGGCGGCATCGGCGCCCGTCTGGAGAAATGGACATCACGCGGCTCGATGGGTTGGGTGTTCGACAATCCGGCTGACGAAATGACGCTCGATACCCGCTTCATCGGTTTCGACATGACGGATTTCCTCGATAATGACGAGATCCGCGCTCCGGTGATGCTGTACCTGTTCCACCGGATCGACAAGCTACTGACCGGCGAACGCACCATCATCGCGGTCGACGAGTTCTGGAAGGCGCTGGGCGACGAGGCTTTTCGCAGCTTCGCGCAGGACGGTTTGAAGACTTACCGCAAGCGCAACGCGCTGATGGTGTTCGCCACGCAGTCCCCGGCGGATGCTCTCAAAAGCGACATCGCCCATTCTATCCTTGAGCAGGTCGCAACCCAGGTGATGCTCCCAAACCCCAAAGGCGCGCGCCGTGATTATGTTGACGGCTTCTCACTGACAGATGCCGAATTTCAATTGATCCGCGAGGAGCTTTCGCCGGAATCCCGTAAGTTTCTGGTGAAGCAGGGCCATGACAGTGTGGTTGTCGAACTGGATCTGACCGGCCTCGATGATGAACTGGCCGTCCTGTCGGGACGGGCGGAAACCACGTCCATCGCCGTCGAAGCGGCAGCCGAATTTGGGCCGGACCCGGCGACCTGGCTCCCGATCTTCCACCAACGTCGTCGTCCGAGCTGAAGGAGTAATGGCATGCGTCGCTTGAAAGCTGTTTCCATCGCGCTGGCAGGGTCAGCGCTCTTGTGCGCCGGGACGGCGCAGGCCCAACTCGGCACGGGCATCGTGTTCGATCCCCGTGCATTCGCGCAGCAGATCAAGCAACTGGAGCAGGCGAGGCAGGCCATTCTCCAGGGCAAGCAGCAGATTGAGCAGGCGCAGTCGCTGTATCGCGACCTCAACAAAGCGACGGACATCAGCAATGTCGCCAACCAACTCAAGAGCGACATGCTGCGCACCAGTGACGTGTCCTCGTCCAGCCTGGACGGCTACACAAGCGGCAATGTCGATGTGGTCGGCGGTCTGCGCGGCAAGGCGAATGACGTTTATCAGGATCTCATAGGTCGGTCCTCGCAAGCGGCCACGGAAAGCGAGCGCGCCGCTTACGAACAGGGCGCGCGTGAAGCGGCCGTTTCTACCGGCCTTGCCAGCAACGTCGGCGATGCAGTGACAAGCCGCCGCGAAGGGCTGGATGAGCTTCGGGGGCGCCTCGGCAATGCCACCTCGGCCGCCGAGCGAGCCGATATGTCCGCCCGCCTACAGCTCGAACAGGCGCAGATGATGAATGACCAGATGGCGTTGCAGGCGGTTGAGCTTCAGCGCCGTGCGAAAGCTGAGGCGGACTATCAGCGATACGTCGCCCTTCAGCAGTCCGATCGGGCGAGTTTTAAGGCTGGCATGGGATTAGATTGATGACCCCCACGGTCCAAAAATACCTCGGCATCGCCGTGGCCCTTACGTTCATCAGTGGTTGCTCTCCATCTGAAAAAGATCAGACCGGCGATCACCTGAGATCGGACATGCCACTTCGCGATGTGGCGTTCTACACGGAAAATCAACCGCAGCGCCAAGAGATGGAAGCAGTCTGTGCGGACTGGAAATCATCACAGCGTCCGCCTGCTAGTTGGCCTTCAATCGTCGTCTCTACGTGCAACAATGTCGATACCGCCAACGAACTGCTGAGATCCCGGAAGGACCGCGACGAATTTAAGAAAGGCATGGGTGTGTGATGCCATTGCCCTGCTCACGATCAAGCAAGGGGTAGGACAGTGGGAAACCTCTTCCAGACCATGTTTGCCTATCTCAGTGACGCTTTGGCCGGTGTAATCTCAGCCTACGCTGGCGTCGTGGGCTGGATTTCAGGCCCTCTTCGCGTGGGCGTCACCATCTATATAATCCTTCTCGGTATCGCGATTCTTCGCGGAGCCGTTGAATATCCATTCCGCGAATTTGTGTTTCGTGGAATGAAATTGGCCGCGCTCGTGTTCGCGGTGACGACGCTCTACGGAGCGTCTGTCAGCCTATTTACGATGGACGGCCTTCCTCGCGATGTAGCGACGGCGGTAGGCGGGCCAAGCGTCACCGGACTAGGCGATTTCTTCGATCAAATTGTGAGAGGCGCATCGAATACGGTGGTGAAAATCACCGAAATTCAAGATGTTCGGACCGCTGCCGCTGGTAAAAACCTAGTGGGTCTGCCGAATAATATCGTCGAGATATTTTTCACGGATATCTACTGCCTAATCCTGATGGTCTTAGCCATTCTATCAGCGGCTTTGGGCTTCACCATCTGCGCCTTTGCGCTTTTTTCATTAGCTCTCCTTGCCGTTGTTGGCCCTATTTTCGTCGCGGCATTGCTCTTTGAGTCTACGCGGTCGTTCTTCTTTTCGTGGCTTGGCTCAGTCATCAATTATGTGATGCTGGTCGCATTCGCGCTGCTGCTGACAATCTTCATCCGCAACACCGGCGAAGATTTCATGGGTCAAGCCTTCACCGGAGACACCAACATTCCGGTCATCGCGATCCGGGCCATCGCCTTTTACGTGCTGGGGTTCTTCTTTTTCCTACAAATTCCGGGTCTCGCCGCTGGCCTAGGCGGAGGCGGCGCGTCCCTCGCGACACAATTCGCGAACGCTGCAACCGGCAACGTCGCGCCCATGCTGGGCCGCGCCATGTCGAATGCACCCTCTGCTGCTGCGGCGCGCGCATGGCGCGCAGCTCGCCGTGGCGGGGGCGGAAGCCGCGCCACTGGCGGCACTCTCAGTCGTACCAACTAGCCCGGAGAGATGGAATGACGATCAGATCAGCCATTGCCGTCCTTGCTCTCGTGTCGCTCGTGCCATCAACGCCTGCGACCGCCGCAAAGGACGAGAAGCTGGCGCGCTGTAACGGCAAGCATAAGCGCCCAGCAAACCCATATGGCACTGTACTGCCGACCGTGCCTGAGCGATCCGCAGCGGCAACAACAAGCCGAACTGTGCCACGTGGCACACCCGATGGGCAGGCGACGCCGGACGCTTCAGCGCCTCCTGCGACCAATCTATTCCCGTCTGACGCG
>CAJYKO010000448.1 GCA_913775215.1 uncultured Devosia sp.
CGAGCTCGCGGCGACGGGAGATTTCATAGAGCGGTAGCGCGGCGATCGGGCCGATCAGCGCAAAACCGCCGATGAGGGGATAGAGCAGGGGCCAGGTGTGGAAGCCATTCATCCAGACGGCGAGCACAATGCCGATCACTGGATAGATCAGCATGAGAAGAAAATAGTGGCTGGGCTTGGCCCAGAAATCCTCGGCGCCGCGGCGCAGCGCTTCGGTCAGATCGGCAAGTGTGATGGTCTTGATGACGGGCATATCCAGCTTGTCGCCGGCGCCGGCCATGACGTGCATTTGGGCCATATCGGGACCTCCTTCCGCAAGGGGAGGCCGCATATCCGGCGTATTGCGCAAACCGGCGCGAGACGCAGAACCTGCGACCGCTAACCTTTTGGAGCCTACGCCCCGGGCGGGAGCTTGTCGCCCCCGCGCGGGAAATCGTGATCAGGCCTTTTGAAGGGCCTGTTCGATATCGGCGATGATGTCGTCGACATGCTCGATGCCGACCGAAATGCGGACGAGATCTTCAGAAACGCCTGCCTTTTTGAGCTCTTCTGGCGAAAGCTGGCGGTGGGTCGTGGTGGCTGGGTGGCAGGCGAGGGATTTGGCGTCGCCGATATTGACCAACCGCAGGATCATTTGCAGCGCATCGATGAAGCGACCGCCGGCTTCCTTGCCGCCCTGAATGCCGAAGGAGAGAATGCCCGAGCCAGAGCCTTTTGAAATTTTCTTAGCGACGGCGTTATAGGGGCTATCGGGCAGACCGGCATAGTTGACCCATTCGACCTTGGGATGGCTCTTGAGGAATTGCGCGACCTTTAGGGCATTTTCCGAGTGGCGCTCGATGCGGAGGCCTAGGGTTTCGAGACCTTGCAGGATCTGGAAGGCGTTGAAGGGCGAAATGGCAGCGCCGGTATTGCGCAGCGGCACGACGCGGGCGCGGCCGATAAAGGCTGCGGGTCCAAGGGCCTCGGTATAGACGACGCCGCGATAGGATGGGTCGGGCTCGTTGAGGACGGGGAAGCGGGCGGCATTGGCTTTCCAATCGAATTTGCCGCTATCGACGATGATGCCGCCGATGGATGTCCCATGGCCGCCGATATACTTCGTCAGCGAATGAACGACGATATCGGCGCCGAAATCGAAGGGGCGCGTCAGATAGGGCGTCGCGACGGTATTGTCGACGATGACCGGTACGCCATGGCGATGGGCGATCTCGGCAATCCTCTCGATATCGACGACATTGCCGGCGGGATTGCCGATCGATTCGAGGAAAACCGCTTTGGTCTTGCTGTCGATGGCTTTTTCGAAACCGTCATAGTCGTCGTGGCTGACGAGACGGGTTTCGATGCCCTGGCGCGGGAAGGTGTGAACGAAGAGGTTGTAGGTGCCGCCATAGAGCTGGGAGATGGAGACGATATTGTCGCCAACGCCGGCAATGGTTTGGATGGCATAGGTGATCGCCGCCATGCCAGAGGCGAGAGCGAGGCCGGCGATACCGCCTTCAAGCTCGGCGACGCGCGCTTCGAGCACGGCGGTCGTCGGGTTCATGATGCGGGTATAGATATTGCCCGCCACCTTGAGATCGAACAGATCAGCGCCGTGCTGGGTATCGTCGAAGGTGTAGGACGTCGTCTGATAGATCGGCACGGCAGCGGCCTTGGTGGTGGCCTCCGATTGGTAGCCGTGATGAAGGGCGATCGATTCCAGTTTCATGTCTTTGGGCTCCTTGGTCCACGCGGGGGGCAGATTTGGATGGAGCGGCGGAAAAGACAAGCCACAGTAGAGGCAAGCCGTTCTAGGAAAACGGGAATTTTTGGAAATGTTTGGGTGGGTGGGGGCTATGGCCCCCGACCCTGGATTACTTTTTTCAAAAGCTACTGCATTTTACCGATCAAGCCATCGACCTCATAGCGATCGGACGGATCGTGTTGGGGCCGGTAGACAAAATAGTCGAAATCGGCGGGGCTGGCGGTACCGTTGAGGTCGTGGGCGGCGACGCCGACGAAGGCGCCGGTGAAGCTGCCATGGGCCTGGTGGCCACCGCATTCGTCCGAGAGGATCGAGGCGTCGAACACAGGACCGATGGGCTGCAGGTCCTGGCCCTCAAGGGCATAGAAGAACTGCAGGGCGCGGCCGCGGATGGTCAAAGCGAGTTTGACCTTGCCGGCATTCGGGATTTGCACTGGGTCGGCCGGGAAGCGCAATTTTCCATCCGGCCAGCTCATTTCCGAAGACATGAGCAGGAGTTCGCGCTGGCCATCGGCATGGGCGGTAACGGCGAGATAGAAGAAATTGTAACGGCTATAGTAAGCGGTAAGGCCCGCCATGGTCCGCTCGTCGGTGGCCTTGAAGTCGACCACGGTCTCGGCATCGTAGGAGAAATGCGTCTGGCGGCGGGCGACGAGGGCCTGTTCGAACCAGGAGCCGATGGATTCTCGGCCAAACAAACGCAGCTTGCCGTTCTCGGTCTTAAAGATGCGATCGGTTTCCGGCGTGCGGAGCCACTGGAAATCCTTATGAAGGCCGTTTTCGAAAGTATAGCGCTGCTCGGCCCAATATTTTTGCTCGTCGCGGGCGCCGGGCACCTCGACATGAAGTGACGGCACGGGGCCATTCTTGACGTAGAGCCAGTCGTCGTCGCCCCAAGAGGCTTCCTGGATGGAGGTTTCGCGGCCAAGGACGCAGCGGCGTTCCTGGGTCGTCGGGCGCCCGCCGAGATGGACGAGGTAGGTTTTGCCATCCGGCGTCTCGACGAGATCGCCATGGCCGGCGCGCTGGATGGCGGCGAGCGGAGCATCCTTGGAGGTCAGGATGTGCTTGTCGGGATGGGTTTCGTATTGGCCGGTCAGCGTGCGTGAGCGGGCGAAAGTGCAGGCGTGGTCATAAGCCGTGCCGCCCTCGGCGGTGAGCAGATAATACCAACCGTTGCGCTTATAGATGTGCGGGCCTTCAACGAGCTTGAGGTCGGTGCCCTTGTAGATATTGGTGATCGGGCCGACGAGCTTTTCGGCGACGGGATCGAATTCCTGGATGACGATGCCCGAGAACAAAAGCGGGCGGACGCGGTGGTCCCATGTCATGTTGACGAAGTATTTTTTGCCGTCGTCGTCATGGAACAGCGAGGGGTCGAAGCCCGAGGAATTGGCATAGATCGGGTCGGACCAGGGGCCTTCGATTGTGTCGGCCCAGACGATGTAATTGTGCGCGTCCTTGAACGAGCCATCCTTGCGCTTGACGTCGGTATAGACGAGCCAGAACTTTTCGCCGTCATGCGTCAGGCAGGGTGCCCAAACGCCGCACGAGTCGGGATCGCCGCGCATGTCGAGCTGGGTTTTGCGGTTTAGGGGACGGGTGACGAGCTCCCAATTGGCGAGATCCTTGGAGTGATGGATCTGCACGCCGGGGAACCATTCGAAGGTCGAGGTGGCGATATAATAATCGTCGCCGACGCGGAGAATGGAGGGGTCCGGGTTGAAGCCGGGAAGGATGGGATTGGTGATTTGCGGCATGGTGGGCCTCTGTTCTTCTCCCCTCGGGGAGAAGGTGGCGCGCAGCGCCGGATGAGGGGGAAGTTTAAGCGAGATCAGGGGCGCCTTTGGCATCCCCC
>CAJYKO010000449.1 GCA_913775215.1 uncultured Devosia sp.
TTTTAAGGCGTCAAAGAACGTAACGCCCGGTACGGTAGGGCTCGAGGAGTAGGAAAGCGCAAATGGCCGAGAAAATGACCGGCGCAGAAATGGTGATCCAGGCGCTTGCGGATCAAGGTGTTGAACATATCTTCGGCTATCCCGGCGGTGCCGCGTTGCCGATCTATGATGCGATGTTCCAGCAGGACTTCGTCAAGCACATCCTGGTTCGCCATGAGCAGGGCGCGACCCATATGGCCGAGGGCTATGCCCGTTCGACCGGCAAGCCCGGCGTCGTGCTGGTGACCTCTGGCCCCGGCGCCACCAATGCGGTGACCGGCCTCACCGATGCGCTGATGGACTCGATCCCGCTCGTTTGCATCACCGCGCAGGTCCCGACCACCTTGATCGGCACCGATGGCTTCCAGGAATGCGACACGGTCGGCATCACGCGCTCCTGCACCAAGCACAATTATCTCGTGAAGTCCGTCAACGACCTGCCGCGCGTGCTGCACGAAGCCTTCCATATCGCCACCACCGGCCGTCCCGGCCCCGTGGTCGTTGATATTCCGAAGGACATCCAGTTCGCGCTCGGCGACTATTACAAGCCCGAGATCGAAACGCTGCGCCACGCCTCCTATCGTCCGAGGGTTGATGGTGACTTGCAGGCCATCGAAGCCGCTGTCGATCTCATGCTCAAGGCCGAGCGTCCGGTGTTCTACACCGGCGGCGGCGTGATCAATGCCGGTCCTGAAGCCTCGGAAAACCTGCGCGAACTCGCCGAACTCACCGGCTTCCCGGTGACGTCCACGCTCATGGGGCTCGGTGCTTTTCCGGCGTCCAATGCGCAGTGGCTGGGCATGCTCGGCATGCACGGCACCTACGAAGCCAATTGGGCGATGCATGATTGCGACGTCATGATCAACATTGGCGCGCGCTTTGACGATCGCATCACCGGCCGCATCGACGCCTTCTCGCCCAATAGCCGCAAGATCCACGTCGATATCGATCCCTCGTCGATCAACAAGATCATCCGCGTCGACGTCCCGATCGTCGGCGACTGCAATCGCGTGCTCGAAGAGATGATCCGCATCTGGCGCAGCCGCACCAATCAGCCGCGTACCGAGGCCATCGCGCCGTGGTGGAAGCAGATCGAAAAGTGGCGCAGCGTCGGTTCGCTCAACTTCAAAAACTCGGACACCACCATCAAGCCGCAATGGGCAATCCAGCGTCTTTATGAGGCGACCAAGAACCAGTCCAAGGACGTCTTCATCACCACCGAAGTGGGCCAGCACCAGATGTGGGCTGCCCAGCACTTCCACTTCGACAAGCCCAATCGCTGGATGACCTCCGGCGGCCTTGGCACCATGGGCTACGGCCTTCCGGCTGCAGTCGGCGTTCAGGTTGCCCATCCCGATGCGCTGGTGATCGACATTGCCGGCGAAGCCTCGGTGCAGATGACGATGCAGGAACTCTCGACAGCGGTGCAATATCGCCTGCCGATCAAGATCTTCATCCTGAACAATGAGCGCATGGGCATGGTTCGCCAATGGCAGGATCTGCTGCACGGCTCGCGCTATGCGCATTCCTATTCGGAATCGCTGCCCGATTTTGTCAAGCTCGCCGAGGCCTATGGCGGCAAGGGCATCCGCTGCGAGAACCCGGCGGAACTCGATGCCGCGATCGCCGAAATGCTCGATTATGACGGCCCGGTCCTGTTCGACGTTATCGTCGAAAAGGACGAAAACTGCCTGCCGATGATCCCATCGGGCAAGCCGCACAACGAGATCATCCTGCCCGATACCGCCAATATCGGTTCGATCATCGACGAAAAGGGACGCGCGCTGGTTTAAGCCGGCCGGAGGATTTTTGAAATGAACGCACATCTCCAGCCCACCGGCTCGGCCTATTTCCTCACCCAGGAAACCCAGCAGAACGAGCGCCATACGCTGTCCGTCCTCGTCGACAACGAACCGGGCATTCTCGCCCGCGTCGTGGGCCTCTTTTCGGCCCGCGGCTACAATATCGAAAGCCTGACCGTCAGCGAGACGGAACATGGGCGGCGACTTAGTCGCATCACCGTTGTTGTTATCGCTACGCCCAAGACTTTGGTGCAGATCAAGCTTCAGCTCGAGCGTCTCGTGCCCGTCCATCGCGTGCATGACCTGACCGCCGAAGGCAATTACGTCGAGCGCGAGCTGGCGCTGATCAAGGTGAAGGGCACGGGCGAACACCGCGCCGAAACGCTTCGCCTGGCAGACGCCTTCCGCGCCCATATCATCGACGCAACGGTCGAAAGCTTCGTTTTCGAGGTGACCGGCAAGCCCGACAAGATCGATAGCTTCATCGCTCTGATGTCGCCGCTCGGTCTGGTCGAAGTCGTGCGCACGGGTCTTGCCGCCATCGGCCGCGGTCCTGAAAGCATGTGATCTAAGGCCGCCGCAGTACACTGCGGCGGCTATCTATCCCCGGTCGCGGATTTGACCCTAAACTCGGTCCGGGTCACAAAATCTGATCGGCGTGATGAAAAGGTTGGATTGGGCGGCCCGCCTTGTCTGGTGTAAGGCAAGGATGACAATCCGGGACCGTGCCATGACTCTGCTTTCCGTCAATCTCAATGCCGTCGCTCAATTGCGCAATCGCCGCGATCTGCCATGGCCAAGCGTTACCGGCATTGCCCGTGTCGTCATGGACGCCGGCGCCAGCGGCATCACCGTCCATCCCCGCCCCGACGAACGTCATATTCGCCGCAGCGATGTCTATGATCTCAGCGCGCTGCTCCGCACGGAATATCCAGATGCGGAATTCAATATCGAAGGCTATCCCAGCGAGGATTTCCTGGAGCTGATCGAGGACGTCAATCCCGAGCAGGTTACCCTCGTTCCAGATGATCCGGCGCAGGCGACCTCCGACCATGGCTGGGATTTTGCGGGCAAAGGCAATTTTTTGACCTCTGTCGTCCAGCGGCTCAAGCAGACAGACCGGCGTATTTCGCTCTTCTGTGATCCGGATGCTGGCGAGACGGGCGTTCTCGCCGCCAAGGCCACCGGCGCCGATCGGATCGAACTTTTTACCGGTCCCTATGGTGGCTGCTATGCCGATCCCGACCGGGCGCAAAGAGAACTTGCTGCACTTGCCGAGACCTGCAAGGCGGCTCTGGCGATTGGCCTTGGGGTCAACGCTGGTCATGATCTGACCCTTGAAAATCTTCCGGCGTTTCAGCGCGAGGTGAGAGGCGTGGCAGAAGCCTCAATCGGCCATGGCATCACGGCAGACGCATTGCTCATGGGATTTGCCGAGGCGACTCGTCGATACATTGACGCGCTGGCATGACTGTTTCCTTAGTGTGAACAGTTCGTCGCCATGGCCGATACATCGCGGCCCAATTTGCGATTATTAGGATGCTAGAGCAGCTGAAAGCTTGGAAAATCCTATACTTACATCGGTGTAACTGAGGAAGGTCAGTGATCCTGGATCACACCATAGTGCCCTCTTGAGCAAAAAGCGTAGCAGGCACATATATCGCCTCAGTTACCTTTTGTGACTTAGGAGGGCATCAAATGTCCAAGCTCAAGATCGGCGTCATCATCTCGTCTACCCGTCCCACCCGTTTTGGCGAAGTCCCTGCCAAGTGGATCCTCGAAAAGGCAAACGAACGCCCGGAAATCGAAGCCGAGCTCGTTGACCTCCGCGACTTCGACCTCCCGTTCTTCGACGAAATGGCTTCCAATGCCTGGATGCCGTCGCAGAACCCGGAAGCCGTTCGCTGGCAGCAGAAGATCGGTGAATTCGACGGCTTCATCTTCGTCGTCGCCGAATATAACCGCGCCATCACTGGCGCGCTGAAGAACGCTCTCGACCAGGCCTATGTCGAGTGGAACAAGAAGGCCTTCGGTGCCGTCGGCTACGGCACTGTCGGTGCTGCTCGCGCCATCGAAAACCTCCGCACCATCGGTATCGAACTGCAGATGGTTTCCACCCGTTCGGCCGTCCACATTGCCGGCGGCGACTTCTTCGCCGTGCACCCACTTGGTCAGCAGAACAAGCCGATGTCCGACATCGAACCGTCGATCGGCGCTTCGACCAAGGACATGCTGGACCAGCTCATCTGGTGGGGCAATGCCACCAAGGCTGCTCGCGGCTAAGCTGCAGCGCCAGTCAAATAACGATGACCTCCAAGTCTCGTTTGCCTTGCAGGGGTTGTACCGAAGGGTGCAACCCCTGCATGCCTTTGCAGTTCTGTAACTCTATTGGTGTTGTGTGTGGGAATGGGCGGGTGTATAGCGGCGCCCGCCCTTAACAGCGAGAGCCCAAAAGCTCATGACGCAAGTGGATTCGACCGGTCATGCCGGTGAGGCATCGACCGGTGAAGCTGGCCATGCGCACAATAATCTTCCCATTTTGACCCTTGGCGCCATTGGCGTTGTCTATGGGGACATCGGCACCAGTCCGATTTATGCCTTCCGCCAGGCGATGCAGGTCCGGCCCGGCGCGGCAGCGTCGAACATCGAAGTCCTCGGCCTTTTGTCGCTGATCGTCTGGGCACTGACCCTGACTGTTGCCGTCAAATACGTGTTCTTCGTAACGCGTGCTGACAATAATGGCGAGGGCGGTACGCTTTCCCTGATGGCACTGGCGCGCCAGACGTTCACCAATCCGCCAATCTGGATCACGGCGCTCGGTGTTCTGGGTGCGGCCTTATTCTTTGGCGATGCGATTATCACGCCAGCCATTTCAGTGCTTTCGGCAGTGGAAGGTATCGAACTGGTTCAGCCGGGCATGACCCGCTGGGTTGTGCCGATTACCCTTGTCATCATCCTCGGCATCTTTGCCGTCCAGAGATTCGGCACAGCCAAGGTCTCGATCGTCTTTGGCCCGGTCACCATGATCTGGTTCCTGACCCTCGGCATCGCCGGTCTGGTCAATATTTTCCAGCATCCCGACGTTCTCCTGGCGCTGAACCCGCTGCTGGGCCTCCAATTCCTGACCACCCACATAGGCATTGCCTTCGTTGTCGTCGGCGCCATTTTCCTTGCCGTGACCGGCGCCGAAGCGCTTTACGTCGACCTCGGCCACTTCGGCCGCAAGCCGATCGTGCTTGCCTGGTTTGGCCTGGTGTTTCCGTGCCTCCTGCTCAACTATTTCGGGCAGGGCGCTTATGTCATCGGCCATGGCGTCGACAACGTCGCGAGCCCTTTCTTTGAGATGATCCCGGAATGGGGCCTGCTGCCCTTCGTCGGCCTGGCCACCTTGGCGACCATCATCGCCAGCCAGGCCGTCATCACCGGCACCTATAGCCTTACCCAGCAGGCCATCGCGCTCAACATGCTGCCGCGCATGGTCGTTCACCACACCTCTGCCACCCAGAGCGGCCAGATTTACATGCCGCAGATCAACACCATGCTCATGATCGGCGTGCTGGTTTTGGTGGCGGCCTTCAGAAGTTCCGAGGCCCTCTCTAACGCCTATGGCATCGCTGTTTCCGGCGTCATGATCGTTACACTCCTGCTTCTCGTCGTCGTCATGTGGCGCAACTGGAAGTGGAACCCGATCGTCGTCGTTCTCTTCGGCGCCGTCTATCTTTGCATCGACGGTGGCTTCTTCGCCGCAAACGTCTCCAAGCTTTTCCAGGGGGGTTGGGTCCCGGCCGCCGTGGCGCTTGGTGTCGCGCTCCTGATGTGGAGCTGGATGGCGGGACGGAAGCGGTTGGCCGACAAGACAAGGCGGGATGAAGTTCCGCTCGAATTCCTCGTCAACAATCTGGCCAAGAAAAAGCCGACGACTGTGCCGGGAACCGCGATTTTCCTCACCAGCGATATCGAAGGCGCGCCG
>CAJYKO010000450.1 GCA_913775215.1 uncultured Devosia sp.
ACAGCGGCATCAATTGGATCGACACCGCGGCTGTGTATGGCAATGGGCATTCCGAAGAGGTGATCGGCAATGCGCTGGCTGAATTGCCGATCACCTCTTCGGAATGCCCATTGCCATACACAGCCGCGGTGTCGATCCAATTGATGCCGCTGTCGATGGCGTGGCGGATGGCGTCGACCGAATCCTGATCGTCCTGCGGACCCCACATATTGCCGCCCATGGCCCAGGCGCCGATGCCGAGCTTGGTAATCTTCATTCCCGTCTGGCCAAAGGCTCGTGTCGGCAAATGCGTTTTCATCGCGTGTCCTCTCAAACTATCGGGCTTTGTTCCGGTGTAACGCGCCTGGGCCGCTATTGTCACCCGCCATGTATGGAAGATATAACCACTAACATGTTACGGCGAAGAAAGGCCGAAAGATGCAAGCTCTCACCATCCTGCGTCCCAATGAGGCCACTCTCACCGATAAACCGACGCCACAGGCCGGAGCAGGGGAAGTCGCAATCGACATCGCTTTTGTTGGCTATTGCGGCTCGGACCTGACCTCCTATCGCGGCCTCAATCCCTTGGTCAGCTATCCCCGCGTGCCCGGCCACGAAATTTCTGGCACCATTGCTGAACTCGGCTGCGGCGTCGATTCCATGACCATCGGCACGCCCGTAACCGTGCTGCCCTATTTCAACTGCGGCACCTGCCGCGCTTGCCGCTCGGGCCGCCCCAATGCCTGCCCCAACAACCAGACCATGGGCGTGCAGCGCGAAGGCGCAATGACCGCACGCATCGTCGTGCCTGCCGAAAAGGTCATCCCCGTCACCGGCATTTCCCAGCGCGATCTGGCTTTGGTCGAACCCTGTGCCGTCGGCTTCCACGCCGTCCGTCGTGCCGAACTCACCGCTGGCGAAACCGTCGTCGTCCTTGGCTGTGGCATGATCGGCCTCGGCGTTATTCTTGGCGCCTTGCGCCAGGGCGGGAAGGTAATCGCCGTCGATCTCAGCGATGTTAAACTTGACGTCGCGAAGAAACTCGGTGCTCATGAGGTCATAAATGCCTCAGGTGATGTGAAGGCGCGCGTGGCTGAATTGACGGGAGAGGGCCCCGATGTCGTGGTAGAAGCGGTCGGCGCCGAAGCCACCTTCCTCCAGGCGGTCGATCTCGTCGCCACCGCCGGCCGCGTTGTCTATATCGGCTATGCCAAGGCGCCCATCGCCTATGACACCAAATATTTCATCACCAAGGAATTGGACATTCGCGGCTCCCGCAATGCTTTGCGCTCGGATTTCGATGATGTTATCGACGAATTGCGGAAACGCCCCGAAGCTGGCGATCTGATCGTAACCCGCACCGCAACGCTCGCCGAAGCACCGGCAGCCCTTGCCACTTGGCATGAGCGGCCGGGGGACTTTACCAAGATTTTGGTGCGGTTCTAAAACGCTGCCGCACCAGTAGCGCTCATGGTGAGGTGCGGCGCAGAGCGACGCCTCGGACCACGAGGGTTACTGTGATAGTCGAAAAAACCTAATCCCAAGCCTTCAACATCGCCGCCGTCACGAAATCGAGATGCGCCGCCATCGCTCCGCGTGCGGCCTCACTATTGCCGGCAACGATCGCCCCGACGATCTTGCCATGGTCGTCCATGATGTGCTCACGCACCTCCGTCATGGCCGCGAGATGCTCGTGAAAGCGCGTATCGACTTCTTCCGAGCGCGAACTCCACAAAATGTCGAGCACCTCGCGCAGCATCGAATTGCCCGAGGCTTCCGCTATCGTCATATGCAGCACGCGATCGCTATCCGAAGACCAGCCGCCCTTGGCCGCTTCCGCCTGCATGGAGCGCATGGTTTCCCCTAAACGCAACGTGCCTTCCGGCGAAATCGTCTGGCTCGCCAGCGCCGCTGCCTCCGGCTCCAAAAGTCGCCGCACCTGCATGATCTCGATGGGTGAGTGCCCTTCGTCTGGCAGGGGAACGCCGCCGCGCGATTGATCGCGCACAAAGGCGCCGACCCCCACGCGCACTTCGACAAACCCGGCAACCTCGAGCGCAATCAGCGCCTCGCGTACGGTGGGCCGCGACACCCCAAGGCTCACCGCCAGATCGCGCTCCGACGGCAATTGCTGGCCCCCATCCACCGCCCCGGCCAGGATTTGGTCGCGAATCTGGTCGGCGATCTGGATATAGAGTTTCCGGTTCGAAACGGCCTGAAGTTTCATAGTCCCCCCGGCGTCCGCTTTGCGCGGTCCATCCGTCTAAACCATTACAGCCGCCATGAACTTCTGTCCACTGGTCTGACCACTTGACAGCCTGGTCAATTTCGCCTTGATTATCGCCATTGCCGGGCGGTTCGGGAGGAAACGCAGCCGTTCAAGGCAATGGGAGGACGTTACATGGCTGCGCCAATCGCTTCAGCATCCGCTTCGGGTGCTGCGGTGCCGCTGGTCGAAATGACCGACATCGATAAGTCGTTTCCCGGCGTGCGTGCGCTGGCCAAGGCGCGTTTTGAACTGCTGCCTGGCGAAGTGCATGCCCTGATGGGCGAAAATGGCGCCGGCAAGTCGACGCTGATGAAGATCCTCTCCGGCGTTTATACCCGCGATGCCGGCACGGTGCTGCTCAATGGTCAACCCGTGGAGATCACATCGCCACGCCAGGCGCAGGATCTGGGCGTTGGCATCATCCATCAGGAACTGGCATTGATGCGCGACCTGACGGCAGCGCAAAACATCTTCATCGGCCGAGAACCGCGCCGCTTCGGCATTCTGGATGAGCGCCAGCTCAATCGCGATGCCGCCGCCATCTTTGCCTCGATGAATTTGAAGCTCGAACCGACCGTGCGCGTCGAAACCCTGACCATAGCCAAGCAGCAGATGGTCGAAATCGCCAAGGCGCTCTCCTATCGCTCGCGCGTCCTCATCATGGACGAGCCGACCGCCGCGCTCAATGACGCTGAAATCGCCGAGCTGTTTGCCATCATCAATCGCCTCAAGGCCGAGGGCGTAGGCATCGTCTACATCTCGCACAAGATGGACGAGATCAAACGCATCTCCGATCGCGTCACCATCATGCGCGATGGCGAATATGTCGGCACGGTCCCCGGCGCAGATACACCGATCGAAACCATCATTTCGATGATGGTTGGCCGCACGCTGAGCAGCGACACCCTCGTCATTCCCAACACGGCCGACGCGCCCATCGCGCTCGAGGTGAAAAACCTCAATCGTGGCCGCGAAATCCGCGATGTCAGCTTTTCCGTCCGCAAGGGGGAAATCCTCGGCTTTGCCGGGCTCATGGGCGCTGGCCGCACCGAAGTTGCCCGCGCCATCTTTGGTGCCGATCGGCGCGAGGGCGGCGACATCTGGGTGCATAGCAAGCGTGTCGGTATCTCGTCGCCAAAGGACGCGGTGGAAGCCGGCATCGGCTATCTCTCCGAGGACCGCAAGCATTTCGGACTCGCGACCGGGCTCGACGTCCGCAACAATATCGCGCTCGCCAGTCTCGACCGCTTCACAGGCCCAGGCGGTGTGCTCGATGAGGCCGGCATGCAGAAGGAAGCGGTGGGCTATATCCGCCAGCTTGCCATAAAAACCCCGAGCGACACGCAGGAAGCCCGGCTCCTCTCGGGCGGCAACCAACAAAAGGTCGTTATCGCCAAGTGGCTGCTGCGCGACTGCGATATTCTGATTTTCGACGAACCGACGCGCGGCATCGATGTCGGCGCCAAGTCCGAAATCTATAAGCTCCTCAACGCGCTCGCGGCCGAAGGCAAGGCGATCATCGTCATCTCCTCCGAGCTGCCCGAAGTGCTGCGCCTTTCACACCGCATCGCAGTTATGTGCGAAGGCCGCCTCACCGGCATCCTGCCTGGCGGCGCCAGCCAGGAAGAAATCATGCGGCTGGCCACCTTGCGCCAAAGCAGCGTCGTTGAGAGCGCCACACAAAGGAAGACGGCATGACCGATACTGCAGCCCCCGCCGCCAAATCAGGCCCGCGCATTTCCGGCGCCTTTCATCGGCTACTTGCCTTTTCGGGTCTGATTGCGCTCGTCGTCGCCTTCTCGCTGGCCTCGCCCAATTTCCTGCAGACCCAGAATATCCTCGCCATTCTACAGGCCACCTCGGTCAATGGCGTGCTGGCAATCGCCGCAACGCTGGTCATCATCACCGGCGGCATCGATTTGTCGGTCGGCACGCTGATGACCTTTTGCGCCGTCGTGGCCGGCGTCATCCTAACCTATTGGGGCCTGCCCCTGCCGCTCGGCATTATCGGTGCCGTCCTCGCTGGCACGGCCAGTGGCCTCGTCTCGGGCACCATCATCGCCAAGTTGAAGGTCCCGCCATTCATCGCAACGCTCGGCATGATGCTGATCCTCAAGGGTCTGTCGCTGGTCATTTCGGGAACGAAGCCCATCTATTTCAACGACACGCCGGGCTTCAATCAGATCGCTCTCGGCTCTGCGGTCGGCAGCGTCTTCCCCGCGGTACCACTGCCCAATGGCGTGCTGGTCCTCTTTGCCGTCGCCGTCGTCGCAGCCTTCGTGCTCTCGAAAACCGCCCTTGGCCGCTACACCTTTGCCTTGGGTTCCAACGAAGAAGCTGTGCGTCTTTCGGGCGTCAATATCGATCGCTGGAAGATCGCCGTCTATGCCGTGACCGGCGCCATTTGCGGCGTTGCTGGCCTGCTCATCGCCAGCCGCCTCAATTCGGCACAGCCAGCGCTTGGCCAAGGCTATGAGCTGGACGCCATAGCGGCCGTCGTCATTGGCGGCACCTCGCTCTCGGGCGGTCGCGGCACTGTCGTCGGCACGCTCATCGGCGCGCTCATCATCTCCGTGCTGGCCAATGGCCTGCGCATCCTATCCGTACCCCAGGAATGGCAGACGGTCGTGACCGGTACCATCATCATCCTGGCGGTGTATGCCGATATTCTCCGCCGCCGCGCTCTCTGAGACGGCGTCGGGAATGACCAAAGCTTCAAAAGCATGTGGGAGGAAAACCATGCTCAACCGCCGCACACTTCTCGGGGCCTTCAGTGCCTTGGCCATGATGGCCGCAGCGCACGGCACAGCCGTGGCCCAGGAAAACTACGATATCGCGCTGATCTCGAAAGGCTTCCAGCACCAGTTCTGGCAGGCCGTGAAGGCCGGTGCTGACAAGGCCGCTGCCGAATTCGGCGTCACCGTGACCTTCGAAGGTCCGGAAACCGAAACCCAGGTCGATCGCCAGATGGACATGCTGGCTGCCGCCCTGTCGCGCAAGCCGGACGCCATCGGCTTTGCCGCGCTCGATAGCCAGGCCGCAAGCCCGCTGCTGCAGCAGGCCAAGGACGCCAATATCCCTGTTATCGCCTTCGATAGTGGCGTCGATAGCGACATCCCGCTGGCCACCGTCACCACCGACAATGTCGCCGCAGCCGCGCTCGCCGCCGACAAGATGGCCGAACTGATCGGTGGCGAAGGCAAGGTTGCCGTTGTTGCCCACGACCAGACCAGCCGCACCGGCATCGACCGCGTCGACGGTTTCGTCAACCGCATCAAGGAAGCCTATCCCAAGATCGAAGTGGTGAGCGTCCAGTACGGCGGCGGCGACCAGCTGCAGTCGACCGAAATTACCAAGTCGATCCTCCTCGCCAACCCAGACCTCAAGGGTATTTTCGGTGCCAATGAAGGTTCGGCGATCGGTGTCGTCAACGGCAAGACCGAGCTCAACAGCAGTATTGTCGTGATCGGCTTTGACTCCGGCGCTGCCCAGAAGGGCTTTATCGAATCCGGCGCGATGGCCGGCGCCATCACCCAGAATCCGGTCGGCATCGGCTACGAAACCGTTAAGGCCGCCATCGGTGCGCTCAAGGGTGAAACGCTGCCCAAGATCATCGACTCAGGCTTTAACTGGTACGACAAGACCAACATGAACGACCCGGCAATCGCCGCCGTTCTCTACGACTGACTTTATCCCGGGCGGCGCTTAACGTGCCGCCCGGCCTTTCTATCGGGAATAAACTATGGCCGACCTCACCGGAAAGATCGTTCTCATCACCGCCGCCGCGCAGGGCATAGGCGAAGCTTCGGCCCGCGCCTTTGCTAAGGCTGGCGCCAGGGTTATCGCGACCGATATCAATGCTGAAAGGCTCAAAAGTCTTGATGGCGTCGCAAACATCACGACGCGCGTGCTGGACGTTCTTTCCAATGAGGCCGTCGCCAAAGCGGTCGCCGAAATCGGCCATGTCGACGTATTG
>CAJYKO010000451.1 GCA_913775215.1 uncultured Devosia sp.
GGGGGAGGCTAGGTGGGGGTAAAACCACACGCACCGATCTCACCCCCGCGCCTCCAGCTTCATCCGCTCGACACCCATCAGCACCCGCTCAGGCGTCACCGGCATATCGAGCTGCGGCGCTATCCGATAATCCGCCACGCTCGCCACCGCCATGCCCAACGCTTCCGGCACGCTCATCGCCAACATAAACGGCGGCTCACCTACGGCCTTCGATCGTCCGATTGTCGGCTCCTTGTTCACCGACCACTCCGCCAGCTTCACATTGAAAATTGGCGGCACGTCTGACGCCAGTGGGATTTTATACGTCGAGGGCGCGTGCGTCCGGAGTTGCCCCTTGGCGTCCCAAACCAATTCTTCCGTCGTCAGCCACCCCATGCCCTGGACGAACGCGCCCTCGACCTGCCCAAGATCGATCGCCGGGTTCAGCGACTTGCCGACATCATGCAAAATATCGACACGATCGACGGTGTATTCCCCCGTCAGCGTATCGATCGTCACTTCGCTGACCGAAGCGCCATAGGAGAAATAATAGAACGGATGCCCGCGTCCAGTGGCGCGATCCCAATGAATTTTTGGCGTCTTGTAGAACCCCGCCGCCGAAAGCTGCACGCGGTTCATATAGGCCGACATCGCGAGTTCAGCGAACGGCACGAACTTCTGTCCCGCCTGAATGCCACCCTGGACCCATTCGCACTCGGCTTCGTTGACCTCGTGAATCTTGGCCGCATGCGTGATCAATCGCTCCTTGATCTGCCGGCAAGCATCATAGGCTGCCGCACCATTGAGATCGGAGCCGGAAGACGCCGCAGTCGCCGAGGTGTTCGGCACCTTGCCCGTCGAGGTCGCCATGATCTTGACCGTGTCGAGATTTACGCCGAACGCATCGGCCACGACCTGGGCCACCTTGATATAGAGCCCCTGCCCCATCTCGGTGCCGCCGTGCGAAAGATGGATGGAGCCATCTTTATAGACATGCACCAGAGCGCCGGCCTGATTGTACCAGGTCGCCGTGAATGAGATGCCGAATTTGACGGGCGTCAGCGAAATGCCCTTCTTAAGCACCGCACTCTTCTCGTTGAACGCGATGATGGCCCGCCGCCGCGCCTGATAGTCCGAAGACGCCTCAAGCTCATCCACCACACGGTGGATAATGTTGTCCTCGACCACCTGATGGTAGGGCGTCACATTGTCGGTGTCGGTGCCATAGAAATTGGCCTTCCGGATCTCCAGCGGATCCTTGCCTAGCGCATAGGCAATGTCCTCGATCCAGCGCTCTGCGCCCACCATACCCTGCGGTCCGCCAAAGCCGCGAAAGGCGGTGTTCGAAACGGTATTGGTGTAAAGCGGCTCCGAACGCGCCCGCACGGCCGGATACCAATAGGCATTGTCGCAGTGGAACAGCGCGCGGTCCGTCACCGGGCCTGACAGGTCCGAGGAATAGCCTGCCCGCGCACCATAAACTGCATCGACCGCATGAATCTTGCCGTTCTCGTCATAACCGACATCATAATCGACCACGAAATCGTGCCGCTTGCCCGTCGCGCTCATGTCGTCGTCGCGGTCGGGTCGCAACTTGCAGGCGCGATTCCACTTCTTGGCCGCGAGCGCCGCCACGACAGCAAACAAGTTGCCCTGCGTTTCCTTGCCGCCAAAGCCACCGCCCATGCGGCGCACATTGACCGTCACCGCATTGTGCCGAATGCCCAGCGCCTGCGCGACGATCAACTGGATCTCGCTCGGATGCTGGGTTGAAGAAAACAGCGTGACGTCCTCGTCCTCGCCTGGAATGGCGAGCGCAATCTGACCCTCGAGATAAAAGTGATCCTGTCCGCCAATGGTGATCGCGCCTTTTGCCCGACGCGGTGCACCGGCCAGGCCCGCCTTTACATCGCCCCGCTCAAGCTTGAGCGGCGGCGTCACGAGCTTACCACCAGCCGCCTGTGCCGAGCGCACATCGGTGAAAAACGGCAGCTCCCTGTAGTCGATCTTGACGAGATGCGCCGCCCGCCGTGCCTGATCGCGCGTCTCGGCAACCACTGCGAACATCGGCTGGCCCCAGAAATGCACGACGCCGTCGGCAAAGACCGGCTCGTCATGCATGTGCGCCGAGCTGATATCCAGCACGCCCGGCACATCGTCATTTGTGAGGACGCCGATGACACCCGGCGCCTTCAGCACCGCAGAGAAGTCCATGCCCGCGATCTCGGCATGCGCCACCGTCGATAGTCCAAGGTAGGCGTGCATGGTGCCGACAGGCTCGACGATGTCATCGATATATTCGGCGGTGCCAGTGACGTGCTTCGGTCCGCTATCGTGGCGCGTTGCCTTGTGCAGCACCGAGAGATTGATGGGTGCTTGATGCTTGTTCATCACGCCACCTCCCGCTTAAGCCGCTCGCCCTGGCCGGATGTTTCGAGGAAGAATCTCTTGAGCAAGTTTTGCGCCGTCAGCAGCCGGTATTCCGCCGAGGCGCGCATGTCGCTGATCGGCTGGTAATCTTCAGCGAAAACCGAAATGGCCGCCTCGACTGTGTCCATTGTCCAAGGCTTGCCGACGAGCGCGGATTCCACAGCCTTCGCCCGTTTCGGTGTCGCCGCCATGCCACCAAAGGCAATCCTTGCCATACCAACAATGCCGGCATCATTCACGAACACCCGGAATGCGCCACAAAGAGCCGAGATATCTTCCTCGCGCCGCTTGGAAATCTTGTAGGTCGCGAACTTTTCGCCCGCCGGTAGCAGCGGCAGCGTCACGCTCTCGACAAACTCACCCGGCTGCCGATCCTGCTTCCCATAGGCGAGGAAATAGTCCTCGAGCTTGATCTCGCGCCGATGCTCGCCGCGCCGCAGGTGCAGCTTCGCCCCGAGGGCAATGAACGGCGGCGGTGTGTCCCCGATCGGCGAGCCGTTGGCGATATTGCCGCCGATCGTCCCCATATTGCGCACCTGCTCGCCGGCAAATCGGTTCCAGAGTTCGCCGAGTTGCGGGAAATTCGCCTGGATGACCGGCAGCGCTTCCGAGTAAGTCACCCCGGCATAAAACCGCACTTCGCTGTCGTTCTCCGCGATGCGTTTCAACTCCTGCAAATGACCGATAAAGATCACCGGACCGATATTGCGCATGAACTTCGTCACCCACAGCCCGACATCAGTCGAACCGGCAACGATCCGCGCATTTGGGTTGGCTTCGTAGACCGCAGCAAAATCATCCAGATTGGCGGGTATGATGATCTGGTTGTCGCCCTCGCCGAGCACCACCCGTCGCCCATCGTTAAGGGCCTTGATCTTGTCCTTGACTGCAATGCGTTCGGCAAAAAGCACATCACCCTGCGGCTGGCCATAGGTACCCATCGCCTCGCCCGCGCGAATGATAGGCGCATAGCCGGTGCAGCGGCAAAGGTTGCCCTGGAGCGCCTTTTCGATCGATGACCGCGATGGACTCGGATCGCGCATCCAGAGCCCATAAAGGCTCATGACGAAGCCCGGGGTACAGAAACCACACTGCGAACCATGATGATCGACCATGGCCTGCTGCACGGGATGCAGCGCACCATTCTCGCCGCGAAGATGCTCGATGGTCACCACATGCGTGCCATGGAGGCTGCCGACAAAGCGGATACATGCCGTCACCGCATCATAGATGATCTCGTCGCCGAACACGCGGCCAACGAGGACGGTGCATGCCCCACAATCACCTTCCGCGCAGCCTTCTTTGGAGCCGCGCAGACGTCTCTCCAGCCGCAGCCAATCGAGCAGCGTCAGATCTGGCGCGACATCGGTGAGCGCGACCTCCTCGCCATTAAGGAGAAACCGGATGGCATTTGCGACCTCCACCATCGCTCAGCTCCCCCGATAGGTCGAGTAGGCGAAGGGGCTGACGAGCAGCGGCACGTGATAGTGCTTGTCCTCGGAAATTGTGAAGCGGATTGGCACGACATCAAGGAATGGCGTTTCGATCTCGACTCCAATACGCTCGAAATATTGTCCCACATGGAAGCGTATCTCGAACTCGCCCTGCTGGAACTGATCGTCGGCCAGGAGCGGCTGGTCCACACGCCCGTCGGCATTGGTGTAGCTGTCAGCGATATGATGCGTGTGGTCGCCATGCACAAAGTGCAATTCGAGCCGCATGCCGCGCGCCGGCTTCCCAGCCATCGTATCGAGAACGTGAGTGGTAAGGCGTCCACCGGCCATATGCTGCTCCTAAGCATGCCGTCCGAACGTGGGGCCGTACCAGACCAGCATGCGCTATTCGTTTCCCCGAAGAGCACCATAGAACCGCGAATCTGCTCTTGATACTCTCAAATTGGGAGCACTATGCTGCCGATATGGCAACAGATACAAACGAAAAGACGCTGCAGGATCGACCGCGAGAACATGCTCTCTCCGCGAGCCTTCTCGCTCGAGTGTTCCATCAACCCTCGCTCCTGTACTTCAATGCCGTTGCTACACACCTTTCCATCCGCGAGGCCGCGCGCCGCCTCAACGTCGCTTCATCCGCCGTCACCCGCCAGGTCGCCCAACTCGAAGACGCCCTCGGCATCACGCTCTTCCTCCGGGACAAGCGCCGCATGCGCCTCTCGCCCGCCGGCGAAATCCTCTTTCGCCATTCGCGACGCCTGACGGCACCGATGGAAGCGGCCGTCTCCGAAATCGAACTTCTGCGCGGCGTTCGCGCCGGCGTTGTGCGCATCGGCACCGTCGAAAGCGTTGGCCTTTCGTTTCTTCCCCGCCTCATTTCCGATTTCGGCCAGCGGTATCCGCGTCTCACCATCGATGTCTCGATGGTATCTTCAAACGAAGTCATCGACCGCCTCGCCGAAGAGCGCATAGACATCGGCTTCGGCTTCCTCGCAAAGCCCCACCGCCAGGTCGACATCGCCTTCAGGCGCGACGTTCACATCGGCGCCGTCATGGTTCCAAACCATCCGCTCGCAGGCGCTTCAAAGCTCACCATGGAACAATGCCTCGATCATCCCCTCGCGGTGGCCAAGCCCGAGATCTCCATCCGGGAGGTTATCGAGCCCTTCCTCCGGCGCTCCGGCATGCTGCCGCCGATGGTCGAAGCCAATTCCATCCGCATGCTCGTCGAACTCGCCCTCGGCGGCCAATATCTTTCGATCACGACGCCCATCGGCGCGCAGAACGAAATCGCCGACGGACGCCTGGTGTTCAAACCCCTGAGTGGTGGCCTTCCAACCAACCGCTTTGGCATCCTCGTCCGCTCAGGCAGCGCCCTCCATCTTGCTCCCGCGATCTTCTTCGATCACGCCAAAAGCTATTTCGAGGGTTTGCAACTTCCCGGCGCAATTTGAAACAAACCCCATGAGCAGTTCTCATGGTGCTAGCGCAATCACCCATTCCGCGCTTAGCTTGAGCCAAATCGACCGTGATTGAATGAGACCGCTGATGAACCGCTACCCCCGCGACATGCAAGGCTACGGCCGCAACATCCCAAATGCCAATTGGCCGGGAGGTGCGCACGTCGCCGTGCAGTTCGTACTCAACTATGAAGAAGGCGGCGAGAACAACATCCTTCACGGCGACGCAGCCTCCGAAGCCTTCCTCGTTGACGTGCTCGGCGCCGTCCCTTGGCCGGGCCAGCGGCACGCCAATGTGGAATCAATGTACGAATACGGGGCCCGCGCCGGCTTCTGGCGGCTTCACCGTCTGTTCACCGAAGCTAACCTCCCCGTCACCATCTATGGCGTCGCCACAGCCCTGATGCGCGCGCCAGAACAGCTCGCCGCCATGCAGGAAGCCGGCTGGGAGATTGCCTCCCACGGCTACAAATGGGTCCAGCACAAGGACATGCCGCCCGAAGAGGAGCGCAGCCAGATCGCCGAAGCGGTACGCCTTCACACCTTGGCCACCGGCTCCCGCCCTCTCGGCTGGTACACTGGTCGCTCCTCGCTCAACACCGTCGATCTCGTCGCCGACTACGGTGGGTTCGCCTACATATCCGACACTTACGACGACGACCTCCCCTATTGGAAAGTCATCCACGACCGCCCGCAACTCATCATCCCCTATTCGCTCTCCACCAATGACATGCGCTTCGTCACGGGGCCAGGATTCGACAATGGCGAAGAATATTTCCAGTTTTTGAAGGACACCTTCGACTGCCTCTACGCCGAGGGCGAGGCCGGCAGTCCCAAGATGATGTCGCTCGGGCTCCACTGCCGCCTCGTCGGCCAGCCCGGCCGCTTCCAGGGCCTCAAGAAGTTCGTGGAATACATTAGGACATTCGAGAAAGTCTGGGTACCGACTCGTCTTGCGATCGCCGAGCACTGGGCCGCGCACCATCCTTATGTGGCGCCCGAAGTCATTCCCAGCCAGCTTGAAAAAGACGCGTTCGTTTCCCGTTACGGCTCTATCTTCGAGCATTCGCATTGGATCGCCGAACGCGCCTGGGACAGCGAATTGGCTCCCGCCAACGACACCGCCGTCGGTCTCCACTTTGCCCTCCGCACGCAATTTCGTATGGCGACGCCTGAAGAACGCCTCGCAGTCCTCCGCGCCCACCCCGATCTTGCAGGCAAGCTCGCCGCGGCCAAGCGCCTGACCGCCGACTCTACCGCCGAACAAGCCTCCGCCGGCCTCGACGCCCTCACCGATGCCGAGCGCGAAAAGTTCACCGCGCTCAACAATGCCTACACGCAAAAATTCGGTTTCCCCTTCATCATCGCAGTCCGCGACCACGACAAGGCGGGCATTCTCGCCAATTTTGAAAAGCGTCTTGCCAATTCGGCTGGAGAAGAATTCGCGACGGCCTGCGCTCAGGTCGAGCGCATCGCCCTCCTGCGCCTTAAGGCTATCTTGCCGTGATCAGATTGCCTCATCCCCAGCATTCTTCTGGGGATGAGGCCAAACATCACGCCACTTCAGTGACGAAATTTTCGGTCGGTCGACGGACCTTCTTGAGCCCAAGCAGCCAATCGCCTTCGTCCGCACGATAACCGAGCGGCAGGATGCAGACAGATCGCAGGCCCTGTTCCCGAAGACCAAGAATCTCATCGAACTGGGCCGGATCAAAACCTTCCATCGGCGTCGCATCCACGCCTTCAAACGCCGCCTGCGCGATGGACATGGCAAACCCGATGTAAGCCTGGCGCGCAGCATGCTCGAAATTCGTCTGCGCCTCGCGCGGCACATACATGGACTTCAGGCGCTCATAATAGGCAGCCATGGACTCGCTCGGCCCGCGCTCGGCGACATTGAGCGCCAGATGTTGATCGATGCGGTCGGCAGTATAATTGTCCCAAGCAGCGAACACCAGAACATGCGAACCATCGGTTAGCTGCGCTTGATCATAAGCGACAGCCCGCAGTTTCGCCTTGATTTCCGGATTGGTCACGACAATCACTTGGAACGGTTGAAGACCACTCGAGGTCGGCGCCAGACGCGCTGCTTCCACAATGCGCTGAACCTTGTCAGCGTCCACAGCCTTGTCGGCATTCATTTTCTTCGTGGCATAACGCCAGTTCAATTTATCAAGCAACATCAGTTTATTCTCACTAGACATGCGGGTCGCAAGCGCCCAAGGGCTGAGCGCATCTCACCGCCATAGATCGTCACTTAGCGATGGAAGATGTGACTTCAAGTAGGCACCAAAAGGATACTGCCTAACAACGCATTTGCTGGACATCGGGGCTTGGCCGAGCCAGACCGCGGTTCTACTATCCCGCTCAGTTTCCAAAATTCCGAAGTCTCATGGTCGTAACAACCTACGCCTCACCCATCGCCGGCCTGCCTAGCCAGATGGCTCTCCATACCGGCCGCGCCAAATTCACTGAGGCCTATGCGCTGATCCCGCATGGCGTCATGCGCGACATCGTCACGTCTTATCTCCCGCATTGGCGCGAGACTCGCCTTTGGGTCATCGCCCGCCCTATGTCTGGATTTGCCGAGACGTTCTCGCAATATATCGTCGAAGTCATGCCCGGTGGTGGTAGCGAGCGACCTGAGGAAAACCGGGAGGCCGAAGGCGTCCTCTTCGTCGTCGCCGGCCAACTCAATGTCACTATCGAAGGCCAGACATACACGCTGAAGGAAGGCGGTTATGCCTTTTTGCCGCCCGGCTGCACATGGTCGCTCACCAATCACGCGACAGAACCCGCCCGCTTCCATTGGGTTCGCAAGCGCTACGAAGTGGTCGACGGTGTCGAGATACCCCCGCCCTTCGTCACCAACGAGCAAGACCAACCCATCCGCTGGATGCCAGGCACCAAGGACACTTGGGGCACCACGCGGTTCGTCGAACCCACCGATCTCCGCCACGATATGCACGTCAACATCGTTACCCTCGAACCCGGCGCGGTGATCCCGTTTGAAGAGACCCACGTCATGGAGCACGGCCTTTATGTGCTCCAGGGCAAGGCAGTCTATCGTCTCAATCGCGATTGGGTCGAGGTCGAGCCAGGCGATTTCATGTGGCTCCGCGCCTTCTGTCCCCAGGCCTGCTATGCCGGCCCCGAACGCTTTCGCTACCTGCTCTACAAAGACGTCAACCGCCACGCCAAGCTGCCGTTCTGAGCGAGGATCTGGGAATGCCCGAAACCATCTACATCGAGCCACTCACCTCAGACGCCTTCGCCCCTTTCGGCCAGGTCATCCAAATCGAAGGTGCTCATCACTACCCCCTCAACGCAGGCAAGACTGAGCGCTTTCATGATCTCGCCAAGGTCGAACTTGGTGGCGTCCATCCGCGCCCGCTA
>CAJYKO010000452.1 GCA_913775215.1 uncultured Devosia sp.
CTCACCTCCGCCAGCAGATCGTCGCGCAGCGTGCAGCAGATGCAGCCATTGCTCATCTCCACCAGCGTTTCCTCGGTGCGGCTCAAATTGGCGCCGCCATCGCGCACGAGCGCTGCGTCGATATTGACCTCGCTCATATCGTTGACGATGAGCGCCACTTTGCGCCCCTCGCGATTGTTGAGAATGTGATTGAGCAGCGTCGTCTTTCCGGCACCCAAAAAGCCGGAAAGTACGGTGACGGGGAGTTTTTTCTGCACGTTGAGTGTGGGGGCCATGACAGTCTCCATGGGAGGAAGCCCCACCGCTCGAACCGGGCGGCAGGGCACGGACTTAGTGCTGCGCGCCGGAGCCGCCGACGGCGACGATGGTATAGGGCGCGCCTTCTACGGGGATGTCGCCCGAGACGGCAAAGCCCTCGATGTCAACGAGATGCACCGATCCCTTGAGCGGATCGGTCACCGCGACTTTATCGCCCACCACAGCCAGCCGCGGCCGCGGCAGGCTCCATTCACCGTCCATGGAATAGGGCTCGGTCACCTTTACCGCCTGGGTCAACTCACCCTTGACCACGTCGAGCTGGCGCAAAAACCCGTCCTCGGTGAAGATATAGGCAAAGCGCGGCCGACCCGGATCAGTGACGAAATGCACGCGCCGGGTTGGCAGTTCGACAAGACGATAGGGCTCAGCCTCGGCCGGGTCGATGATCACGACCTTGTCGGCTCCGTAATTGCCGAGGAAATACTGCATCCCCTGCCCGCCCACGAGCGTCGTCGTCTTGCCGTCCGGCAGCCCGGTATAGTCGAGCTTCTTGACCTCTGGCGCGCCGGAGTCGGACACGACCAGCACCCCGTCACCGCAACCGATCATCAAGAGATTGCCCGATGTTGCCTCGCCATGCAGGTCCGGGCAGGCATGCGTTTCGCCCACCTGTGCCCCTTTGGCATCGAGCACATTGAGCCCCACGCGCGGCTTCTTCTCGTCACCGGCATTAGCCGTCGACACAAGCGTATAGTCGCCCCACGGCACGGCAAGCCCATGATGCGCCGTGCCGCTATCAAGCTCAGCCGGCGCTAGAGTGCCCTCATGCACCCACTTCCCGGCATCGAAAAGATCGACCTTACCCGAGCCATCGAAAAACAGCGCCACCTTGCCGTCATGCTCGACAAAATGCGCCGGCTTTTCGCCCTTGATCACCGCATCCACCAATGCGGGTGAAGACACCGCGATATCGCCGTGGTCCCCATGATCTTCGAACGCGATGCCCGAGCGAATAGCCGAAACCTGATTGCCCGCGCCTTGCACGGCAAAGACCGCATCACCCGAAGCGCTGGCATAAAGCGATGGCGGGCTTTTCAGGGCAAAACTGTCAAGTGTCTCCCCGCTCAATGCATCGATCGCGGTCACTTTCCCTTCGGCATGATCGCCGACGAACAATCGCCATGCCGTGACATCATCGGCCAAAACCGGTGCCGTCAGCGCCGTGGCAAAAAGCAGGGAAGCAAAAAGAGATCGCATATTATTTCCGTTATGTTAGAACGTAACTTTTAGATTTATAGGCGTGCGAAAACCCGTCCGTCCCGAAGGTCAGATGGATTATCTGCGAAATGAGAGGAGAGGCCGGCGGCTTAAGTCGCTACCGGCTCAAAGCCTACTGGTCAGCCGAGGCAATCAACCAGGCCGCTGGCGAGACCGCGCAGCAGATTGGCATAGAGATCGGGGCCTTCGGTCAGCGCGCTGCCTTCGGGATCAAGCACGCCAGCCTTGGCATTGGTGCCTTCGATGATCGTCTTGACGATCGTCGGCTCAAAATTGGGCTCGGCAAAAACGCAGGTCGCGCCAAGCTCCTGCACCTTGGTGCGCAACTGGTCGACCCGCGCCGCGCCGGGCATCACCTCGGGCGAAACGGTGATCGAGCCAGCTACATCAAGCCCAAAGCGCTTTTCGAAGTACTGGTAGGCATCGTGGAAGACGATAAAGGGCTTGTCCTTCACCCCAACCAGGCTCGCCTTGATTTCCGCCTCGAGCGCTCCAAGCGCCGCGATTTCGGTCTCGGCATTGGCGTTATACTTTGCCGCATTGTCCGGGTCCGCTGCCGATAGGACCTTGGCAATATCGGTCACCATCAGCTTGGCATTTTCCGGGTCGAGCCAGAAATGCATGTCGCCTTCGCCCTCTTCATGGGCGTGGTCATGCTCTTCGTGCTCGTGCCCTTCTTCGGCGTGCTCGTCGCCATGAGAATGATGCTCGAACGCCCCGCCCTCGCGGACAGGCAACAACGTAATGCCGTCGGCATCGGCGAGCTCAACCGTCTCGGCCTTGGTCGAGAGCGTGTCGAGCGCATCGGCAAGGAAGAGCTCCATTCCATGCCCGGTCCAGAAGACGATATCGGCATTTTCAAGCGCAGCGGCATCGGACGGACGCAGCGAATAGGTATGCGGCGATGCCGATCCCTTGACGATCAGGCCGGGCTCGCCCACCCCTGCCATCACCGCTGCTACCAGCGAGTGGACAGGCTTGGTCGACGCCACCACATTGGGTACGGCGAAAGCCGTGCCAGTCAACATCAGGCTCGTCAGAGCCACAAAGGGAAGAAGCCGGGTCATGTCAGACACCTCTTGTCGGCAGGATCATGCGCAACAACATGTTATGTTATTACGCTTGCGGCGGTGTTATGCTATAACGTAAATCTCAGCGTCAAGAGCACAGTTGGAAAGTTTCATGAATATGCGTGCCAAGGGCGAAACGCTGATTACGCTGGCCGGTGCCGGCGTGCGGAGCGGTGGCCGCGTCCTCGTCGAGGGCGTGGATCTCTCGATTTCGCGCGGCGAGATCGTCACCTTGATCGGCCCCAATGGCTCGGGAAAGTCGACGACCGCCAAGATGGCGACGGGCGTCCTTAAGCCGACTATGGGCACGGTTACGCGCAAGCCCGGCCTCAAAATCGGTTATGTGCCGCAAAAGCTCAGCATCGACTGGACGCTCCCGTTGACGGTCGAGCGCCTCATGACGCTCACCGGCCGTTTCTCGCGCCCTGAAATCGACGCCGCGCTCGACGCCGTCGGCGCCCGCCGCCTCCTCGGTGCGGCCGTGCAGGAGCTCTCCGGCGGCGAATTCCAGCGCGTGCTCTTTGCCCGCGCCATGATCCGCAAGCCCGACCTTCTCGTTCTGGACGAACCCGTCCAGGGCGTCGATTTCTCCGGCGAAGTCGCTCTCTACGAACTCGTCCGCCAAATCCGCGACGTCACCCAGGCTGGCATCCTGATGATCAGCCACGACCTCCACGTCGTCATGGCCGAAACCGACACTGTCATCTGCCTCAATGGCCATATCTGCTGCCGCGGCACACCCGCCGCCGTCAAACGCAGCCCTGAATATCTTGCTCTGTTCGGCACCCGCGCTGCCGAAACTCTGGCAATCTACGAGCACCATCACGACCATGAGCATCATGACGATGGCTGTGTCGTCGGCAAGGATGGCACGCACGACCATCACCACGAGCATGCGGGGCATCATCATGGTTAAAGCCTCCCCCCACCCAGCGCCCCCCTTCCAGGTGGAGGAGCATATCGCGTTTGGCACGCTGTCGCGGCTAATCCGCCGGCGGAACACCTCCCCCTGTGATGGGGAGGAAGAGTGGGGGTGGCCCCGACAAACGCCGGCTCTTCTTGGGACCACTCCC